>NZ_JAVREH010000007.1:0-213930 GCF_031845305.1 Jatrophihabitans lederbergiae
CCGATACAACTCGACAGCGTCGCGGCGAAACTCCTCGGAGTAGTTCTTCCTCGCCATGAGTGGATCATCTCGCTTCCACCCCACCGAAGCAGGGATTGAGCGTGTCCACTACTCGGGGTCAGGTCCCCTTGGCGTCCGGGCTCTGCGAGGACGCCGGGTCGAAGAACTTGTAGGTCGTCTTCTTGGCGTTGAACGGCCACTTGTAGGTCAGGCCGGTGTGCTTGACGCTGGTGTCACCGTTGATGTTCGCGCCGTACTTCGGGTCGTTCACCGACTCCGCCGTCTTGCGATCGGCGGCGACCCTGTCGGTGGTGAACGCGACCAGTCGCTTCCGCGGGTCCTGGGCATCGACGCACTCCGGTGGGTTGTCGACCGCCTTGACGAGGCACAGCGTCTCTTGGACGACCGTCACATCCGAGTTCGACGCGGCGGAATCGGTGCGGACCCGGCGGGTGGCGTTGAGCGTGGTGTCCTCGACCTCGCCGGTCGTGGAGTTGAGTAGCTTCGCCGGGCCGGTGGCGACCTGGATTATGTCGAGGTTGAGCGGCGTCTTCTCCGCGCGGGACGGCGCATAGAAGCGCAGCAGGCCCGCAAGAGCGATGCCGAACACTCCGACAAGCACCAGAAGAGCGGTGAGGAGTTTACGCACGGGCCAGGTCCCCTAACGATTTCTGAACGGTTCGCCGGACGCTACCAGCGAGTAGCCGCCGCCCGTAGCATTCTGCGCGAAACGATCTCGCAACTATGACGACGCGTGACGCGAAGGGACCGATCGAGCATCAGCACCAGTGAAAGCACCCTCGCGTCGACCGGGATACCCGAGGCACAAGCGGTGGCCGGACGGGTTCCCGAGCTGTCCACGTCCCGCTTCCGTCAACTCGCCGCGGCACTGGTGCTGGCGCAGGCAATCGTCGTCGCCGTCGCGATCGACCGTGGCTGGTTCTACAACGACGACTTCGCGCTGCTGATGAACGCCAGCCACACCGGCCTGGACTGGACGTACCTCAAGACGCCGATCAACGACCACCTGCTGCCCGGGCTACGGCTGGAGTTCTGGCTGCTCCGCCACACAGCGCCGCTGAACTTTCCCCTCACCATCGGTGTGCGGGTGCTCTGTCAGGCCGCCGGCACCGTGCTGCTGCTGCGCCTGCTCAGCACGCTGGTCGGACGCCGGCGCCGGGTCCTGCTGGCCTGCGCGCTGTACGCCCTGTGCCCCCTGGTACTCACGAACACGCTGTGGGTCACGGTGGCATTCAGCCTGCTGCCGGCCCAGGCCTTCGTGCTCGGGGCGCTCAACGCGCACGTCCGGTACACGGTCACCCGCAACCCGCGGTGGGCCGCCGTCAGCGGGCTGTGCCTGCTCGCCGGCGCGCTGTTCTGGGAGAAGGTGGCCGTCTCCGCGGTGTTGCTGCCGATCTTGTCGCTGGCGTACCTGCACGACGGCACCGTCCGCCGGCGCATCGCCGCAACCCTGCGCCGCTGGGTCGGCTGGCTCCTCACCGCGGCGCCGATCGCGGCCTTCACCGGCTATTTCATCGCCGCCGGCTACGGCGGCGCGACGAAACCCGTGGGCGTATCCGACCTTGCCGGGGTGCTGTGGATGCAGTGGTCGCGCGTGGTCAGCCCATCCCTGCTCGGCGGGCCGTGGAGCTGGTTCAACGATCCGCATGTCTTCCTCGGCTACGCCGACACCACGAGGTTCGGACTGATCCTGACGCAGCTGGGGTTCGTGGCCATGGCCGTGGCCGGGGTGCGGCTCGTCGGGTGGAAGTCGCTGGTCGCCTGGACGATCCCCGCGGCGCCGTTGATCCTGGGCACCACGCTGGTGGCGGTCGGTCGGTACGCCTTCTTCGGACAGCTCATCGCCACCACCCTGCGCTATGGGGCCGACCTTGCGGTGCCGCTGTTCATCGGCCTGACGTTGGCCGTGACCCCGACCACCGCCGCGGCCATCGAGCGCCGGGTGCTCGGCGAGCCTGTACTGGACACGGCTGTACCGGACAGCGACGCTGCTATTCGGCGAAGCCGTGCTCGGCTGCCGCGAGGCGTGCGTCGGGCCGCCGTGCTGGCGACCGCGGCCGCGGCGGTGCTGTGGCTCGTCGGCTCACTGAACTCGGTGGCCAGGTTCGACCGGCACTGGGGCGCGAACCCCTCCAAGGCATACGTGAGCGCGTTGACCTCCAACATCGCCGATGCCGGGCCGTCGCTGAACCTGTACGACTCGACCGTGCCGCCGTCCGTCCTGCCGTTCTTCTTCGGCCCGCGATGGCACATGTCGGACTTCCTGCCGCTGACCGGCCGGGTGCCCACCCTGGACGCGCCCGTGACCGAACCGGTACTCGCCAACGACGAGGGAGCGCTGGTGCCCGCCGTGCTGATTCCGGCGGTCACCAAGGAGCCGCCCGCCGGAGGCCTGTGCGCCTACCTCGTCCAGGGGGTGGGTACGTTCTGGATCCGGCTGCCCAAGGCCGCACCGGAGGGCGACGGATTCCTTCGGCTGGACTACCTGCAGCAGCGCCCCTCGACCGCTGACGTGTCGATCGTGGACACCCGTGGCGTGGTTCGCGGTCCGATCCCGTCCGGCCATGTCACGTTCGGCTACCAGCTGAGCCACGTGACCTTGCGTTTGCCGCTCACCTCCGTCGCGGCTGTCATCGTGCGCACCGGCGCGCCGGAGACGCACCTTTGTATCGGGCGCCTCACCGTGGGCGCGCCGTTCCCGGCGGGGAGTGCCAAGTGACCGCCCCGACGGGCTCCACCGGCCGGTTTCCGGCGCGCTCGGCCGGCCGGTTCCCGGCGCTGGACGGCGTTCGAGCGCTCGCCGCTTTCGGTGTCCTGGCGACCCACGTCGGCTTCAACTCCGGCCGCTCGCTGGACGACGGGCCGCTCGCGCCCTTCCTGGCTCGGCTGGACTTCGGGGTGACGCTGTTCTTCCTGCTCTCGGGCTTCGTCATCTTCCGGCCGTTCGTCACGGCAGCGCTCGGGAACACGGTGGCGCCGGCGACGGGCCGGTTCCTGGTCAGGCGGCTGGTACGGATCCTGCCCGCGTACTGGCTGGCCGTCGTCGTCACGCTGGCCGTGCTGACCCAGCACCCGCCGACCCCGCGGAGCTGGCTGACGTATCCACTGCTGCTGCAGACCTACACCCACGGCAACGTCGATCCCAGCCTCACCCAGCTGTGGACGCTGCCGGTCGAGCTCAGCTTCTACCTGCTGCTGCCGTTCGCGGCGGCCTGGATCCGGCGCGACCCCACAGCCGACCGATCAGCGGTCGTGCGGCGGACCCTGCTGCTGATCGCAGGCATGTGCGGCATTGCCGTCGCCGCGAACATCGCCGCGCACCTGGTGCCCGCGGTCGGCTCCCGGTCGCTGATCTGGTTGCCCGCCAACCTCGACTGGTTCGCCCTCGGCATGTTGCTCGCGCTGATCTCCGCCTGCGCCGGCCGTATCCCCGCGGACCGGCTGCCGCGCCTGTTCGGCACCGGCAGGACCGTCGCGGGCGCCACCGGCCTGTGCTGGGCTCTGGCCGGATTGGTGTTCTGGTTCACCACCCTGCCGGTTGCCGGCTCCCGGCTGCTGGTGGTGCCGTCCGGCTGGGAATGGTCGATCAAGCACTACCTCTACGGGGGCTGCGCGGTGCTGCTGCTGGCGCCGCTGACGCTGGCTGAACCCGGCCGCGCGGCGGAGTTGCTCCGGGCGCGCCCGGTCCGCTATCTCGGCGAGATCTCATACGGGGTTTACCTGTGGCACCTGCCACTGCTGCTGGCGTTTCAGCACTGGCTCGGCTTCGCACGTTCTACGGGCACTTCTGGACGCTTCTGGCGCTCACGGCGTGCGGCGCCACCGCTGCTGCCACGCTGTCCTGGCGATTCCTGGAGCGGCCGCTGATGCGGCGAGCCGGCCGCCGCTACCCGTCCTCGGAGCGGGCAGTGCGGCGGCCGAGTCGGCGGGCGAGCCGGTAGCTGCCGTCCCGTCCACCGCCGAAAGCCCCACCGCGATCAGCGCCGCAAGCACCAGCCCCTGAGTCAGCAGTGAATCGGTCAGCGGGTGCGCCGACACCGACGGTCCCACCGCGTTCAGCGCTCCGGCGAGCGTGAGAGCGCCGGCGGGCAACGCCGGTAACCACGCGGCGCTCCGCACCCGGGGTCGCAGGACGAGCCACCCGGCCAGCACCCCGACGCCGACCAGCACACCGATCATCCCGCCGAGAACCCCCGCAGCCAGGACCACGCAGGCGGCCAGAACCCTGCGGTTCACCCGGCCGTCCGTCAGGGCAGCGCAGTTCCGGTCCGGTGACCGGGTGAATGCGAGCAGCACCAGGATCAGCGCGGCGAGCAGTCCGCCGAGCAGACCGGTCCTGAACAGGTGGTCGGGGCCGAAGTCCAGCCGCACCACGCCGTTGCTTCCCGCGGGCAGCACGAACGCCTGCTCCCAGCCGTCGACGCGCACCGCGTCCAGCCGCCGGCCGGCCAGACTGGCGTGCCAGCCCGGATTGAAATTCTCGTGCACCACGAGCAGTGAGCGGGTGGGCGCCGCCACGGCGAGGGACCGGTGCGTGTCGCTCCAGTGCTCCACCTGAACCGTCGAGGCGAAGGAGCTGCCGCCGGCAAGTCCGGCGCCCCGGGTCAGGGTGAGGCCGAGCGCCCTGGTTGCTGACGATGACGCCAAGCTCAGCTCGTGACCGCCCGCTGCCAGGCTGACCGATGGCGAGCCACACGGGGTGGCCGCGAGCTCCGCGCCCGAGAGCACGGCAGAGCGGGACGCGCGCACGCGCAACTGGACCGGCGTGCCGTCGACGTCCAGCACCGGTCCTTCGCCACAGGGAATGTCGATGTCCGCCGGGCTTGCCGGTCGGGAGACGCCGTTCAGCTCGATCTCGCTGACGCCGGTCGGCAGGATGTCGGTCGTTCCGGTGACGGCGTCGGTGGAGATCCGGATCGCCGACTTCAGGATGTCGATCCGGACGGAGCTGGCCAGCACCGGCTCCGGAAGCCGCAGCACGCCGGTATCGGTGGTCCGCAGCGTCCACTTGTGCCCCTGGACGGTGACCAGCACCGTGCTCGGCGTCGACACCGGGGCGTCGGCAGCGGTGTGCAAGGTCAGCGACGACACCAGCGACGGTGTCTTCAGCGACAGCGTGAGACGCGGCTTGGCGTCCGACGGCCCGGCCGACCAGGTGGTGCCGGCCAGCCCGTCGACCACGGCGCCGGGCCGCTGCCGCGGATCGGTGGTCGCCGTGGACGAGGCCGTCACCGCGATACCGGACGCGGAATCCAGCTTCCGATCGAGCGAGTCACCGGGTGCCGGCACCACGGACGCCGAGATGCGGTACTTCCCAGAGCGCTGAAGGGTGATCGAGCGACGCAGGCCGCCTTCTTCCTCCCCCGTCCGGGCCAGCGCCGGGATGCAGGCCGAGGCATGGGACGACGCCGCGCAGCCGGTCCGGGCACCACTGGCTGCCCGGAAGGACAGCACGTCCGACCCGCCGCCCGGCACGTCCAGGCTGCGCTGCGGGTGAACTCCGGCGATCGAGACACTGGCGAGGCCGGTGGCCACTCCGCTGCCGCCAGAGGTCACCGCGGCCACGGTCAGCCGGAGGACCTGCGTGCTGCCACCGGGAACGGTGAGCCGCTGGGGCCGGGCATCCGGCGTGACGTCCACGGTGGCGGAACCGGAGTCGGTGCGCACCGTCAGCGAGGTCGGATACTCGCTGAGGGCCGCCGGAAACCGAATGGTGACCGAGGGCTCGGTGACCGGCTCCTGGAACCGGACTTCGAACCACTGGCCGACCGCGCCGTCGGCCGATCCGGACAGCCACGCCGTGCCGGGGTCGCCGTCGAGGGCGTACCAGGGGGCATGGTCCGGGCCCCGGTTCAGCAACGCCGCGAAGTCGGACCCGGACGAGGATGCCCGGACATCGGCGATGCCCTGGTACTCGTACGTGGACAGCGCACCGGCGTCCTCAGGCAGGTAGTCATGCGCGACTCGGGTCGCCTGGTACGGCTGGCCGGCGGTCATGGTCGCCGCGACCTGTCCGGGACGCCCGAACTGGATCTCGCGCTTGCGCAACCCGTCCGTGGTCACACCAAGCGGGTTCCGCGGCTTTTCCGCGAGCGCGTCGCCGCCGAACAGCACGGGCGTGTGCCGCCCCAGCCCCGCCTGCACCAACGGACCCAGCTCATCGGACGAGCCATTGGCCACCACCGCGTGGTCGGCGTCCAACACGTCCACCCGGTCGGCCCCGCCGCCGACCGCCAGGATCTGGATGGCCGGAATGTTGTTGGCAAGACCCGCGTCGACAAGCCGGTTCGACGCGCCGGTCGCACGCAGCGCCGGCCCGAACGAGTGCACGGCGGAGAACCCGGGCGAGTTCAGCACGGTGCTGGTGAGGATGCCGAGGTCCGTCGCGTCAGCCGTCGGCCGGAGGTCGGCACGGATCACGAGGTACCCGATGCCGGCACGGGTCAGCAGCGGCGCCAGCGTCGGCTGCGGGGTGCCTACCGCGATCAGCGACTCGACCTGATCCAGCAGCCGGACGTAGCCCGCCTGCCCCAGCGGAACCGTCTCGCGGCTGGCCCACGGCGATTCGGCGACGGCCTGCATCGGCTCGTCAACCGTGGAGCCCCAGTACATCTCGGGCCTGCCGGCACCGGGAACGACCAGCGCGCGGCCCTGCGCGGAGTGCTCGGACAGCCACGTCGCGGCCTGCGGCCAGTACGCGGCCATCGCGGTGGACCGGGGCTGCTGCACCAGCTGGCTGGTCAGCGCGGGCGCGACGGCGATGGCCGCCACGCAGAGAACCGCGGCGGTGGCCACGAACGGGCCCACCCAGCGTTGCGCCACCGGCAGCCTGCTCGACAGCGAACGGGTCATCGGGATCGCACGGCCGATCAGGTGCCCTACCCCGAGGGCAACGGGCAGCCGGACCAGCGGATCGAACTTGTGGATGTTGCGGAACGCGCTGAGTGGACCGTCGAGCAGCGTCCGCATCGTCCCGGCGGCGGGCCCGTCGATCGCTGAGACGTGCCCCATGCTGAGCACCGCGAACCCGATGATCAGGGTTGTGAGAAGGAACAGCCGGTGTGGCAGCCTGGGCAGCGCCAGGCCACCGAAGCCCGCCGCGGCGACCAGGGTGGTGGCCACGATGGCGCCGGCGCCGACCGCGAAGATCCACCCCGCCGGCCAGATGTTCGGCCCGAGGTAGGCCTGCCAGTGGTCGGCGCCCCTGGCCACCGCGATGAACGAGTTCTGCGAGGTCGTCACCGCCGACGACTCGATCCAGTTCAGGAACGGCGGGCTGTAGCGGCCCAGTACGACCAGCGGGATCAGCCACCACAGGCAGCCCAGCACCACGGCCAGCGCCCACCAGCGGATCAGTGACGCCCGCCGGGGACCGCGGCTGCGCGTCAGCAGCCACAGCGCCGGCACCGGCAGGATGGCCAGCGTCGCCGAGGCGTTGATGCCGCCCGCCAGCAGCAGCGCGGCCCCGGAGCGCATCGCGGCGGACCGGGTCGGGCCGGCCGTGCTCGCCCTGACCAGCGGGATCAGGACCAGTGGCAGCACCGCGACCGGAAGCAGCTCGGCGGAGATGGAGAACAGCTCGGTGAGCATCCGCGGCGCCAGCGCGTACACCAGCCCGGAACCGACACACGGCCAGAAGCCCGGTACGCCCAGGAGCTTCGCCAGCCGCCGGGCGCCGAGGAAGGCGACCACCAGGACGGCGGATTCCCAGCCGCGCTGGATCACCCATGGCGGCAGCGCGAGCAGCTTGCCCAGCAGGAAGAACGGCCCCATCGGGAAGAGATAGCCGTAGGCCTGATCCTGCAACTGCCCTGACGCGCCGTCGCTGTCCCACAGCGTCATCGCGCGATGTAGGAAGCGCGCCGGATCGACGATCAGGTCCAGCTTGGTGTCCGCGGCGACCGTGCCGGAACTCTGCGAGAAGATCAGCAGGGCGATCGCGGTGCTGATGATGACCAGGCGCATCCGGTCCAGAACGCCGAGCCGGTCCGCGCGGGACGAGTCAGCTGGCGTGGGCACGCATGGACGGTACCGGCTCGTCCGCCGCTGTCGAGGCAGCGCTCGACAGCTGCCGCCATTTTCGTGACCGGCCAGTTGTGGCGATACGTCCACCGTCCCCGGCATCCTCGGCTACTCTCCGGTAACCACGTCGGAAGCGGGTACGGGGAGCACATGAGTTCGTTGCCAACACGGCGCCGCATCGTGTTCCTGGTATGGCGCGACACCGCCCATCCTGACGGCGGCGGCTCCGAGGTCTACGTCGAGCACATGGCGCGCTGGCTCGCGGCACAGGGCCACCAGGTCACCTACTTCTGCGCGGCGTATCCCCATGCCCCGCGCGACGAGAGCCGCGACGGCGTGACGTTCCGCCGACGGGGCGGGTGGTTGAGCGTGTACCCGCGCGGCCTCGGTTACCTGCTCAGCCGTGCCGGCCGTCGCGCCGACATCGTCGTCGACGTGCACAACGGAATCCCGTTCGCCGCCCCGCTGGTCCGCAGGCGCGGCGTGCGCGTCCTGGTCCATCACGTGCACCGCGAGCAGTGGCACATCATCTATCCGGGGATGATGGGAAAGCTCGGCTGGTGGGTGGAGTCCCGGCTGGCCCCGCGGCTGTACCGCCACAACCGGTACGTGACCGTGTCGGAGTCCAGCAAGGCTGACCTGGCGACGCTCGGCGTGGCCCCGGACCGCGTCGATGTGGTGTGCAACGGCATCGACGTTCCGCACCCGTCCCGGCTGCTGCCGCGCTCGGCCACGCCGCGGCTCTGCGTCCTAGGACGGCTGGTGCCGCACAAGCAGGTGGAGCACGCGCTGCAGGTGGTGGCGGCGCTGCGCGCGTCCGTGCCCGAGCTGCGCCTGGACGTCATCGGGGGCGGCTGGTGGGCCGACGAGCTGACCGCGGCCGCCGACTCGCTCGGGGTGAGCGACGCGGTCACCTTTCACGGTCACGTCTCCGAGCACGAGCGGGATGCCCTGCTGGACGCGAGCTGGCTGATGCTGGCGCCGTCGGTGAAGGAGGGGTGGGGCATCGCGATCATGGAAGCCGCGGCTCGCTCGGTGCCGGCGCTCGCCTACGAGTTCGCGGGTGGGGTGACCGAGTCGATCCAGGACGGTGAGACCGGTGTGCTGGTCGCCGATCTGGACGACCTCATCGCCCAGACCCGGGCGCTGCTCGCCGACACGGAGGCCCGGCTGACGATGGGTAAGAAGGCGCGCGACCGGGCACAGGCCTTCGACTGGCAGCGTTCGACGCAGGCCTTTGAACGGCTACTGCTCGAGACGGATTAGCTCGAGACGGATTAGTTGGATTCGGATTAGCTCGAGACGGCTTGGTGGGCGTTGGTGCGGCTGAACCGGGTCAGCGGTTGCCGTAGTTGACGATCGGCGCGCTGGCGGGGTTGTGCTTGGGAGCCGCGGTGGTGGAGGACACCACACCCCATACCGCGGTGCCGGCCAGCAGGACGCCGACGATCCCGGCACCCACTACAGAAATCAGTTTGCCCACTGGGAGTCCTCCGGGATCGATGTTACCGGCGAGTGTAGCAAGCTCCGGGCCGCAAACCGGCTTTAACGCCAACCGCCGCGAGCAGCGCGGCCGCCGCCAGCAGGTCGGCGAGAATCACCGTCCACCTGCGCGCGCCACTCCCCGGCTGAACCCGCACCTGGCCGGGCACCCGGTACAGCTCGACCGCTCCCCCGGTGAGCACCGGCCGCAGTGCGCTCAGGTCCGGCAGCCGCGGACCGGGCGTGTCCGCCTCGACCAGCACCCAGCCGACGCCCAGACCGGCCAGCCGCGAAGCCGGCTGCCGCCCTGAGCGCGCGGTGCCGGAACCTGGTGCGGGCGAGCCTGCCGTCGCGGCGCCGTCCAGCAGTGTCGCCACCGCGGCGGCCCGGCGGTCCTCGCCCGCGAGCAGCACGCCGGACACGGCAAGCCGGTCGTCGACCACCGTGCTGGCCGCCAGCCAGCGCGGCGCGGGATCGAGCACGCTGCGTCCCGGAGCCCAGTCGAAGCTGCGGTACGAGGCGAACGGCAGCACCAGCACGTCACCTCCGGACCCGGCCGATGAGCCGCTCCCCATCAGGCGGGCGGCTCTGCTCCACTCGGCCGGGTAGCGAACCGGCGTGAGCGGAGCCCGCAGGGTGGCCATCGCGTCGGGTAGCAGCACCAGTGGCAGGGACAGCGCCGCCAGCACCATCGGCGCGGCGGGAACCACCCGGGGTATCCGGTCCACCGCCGCGCCCGCGGCCAGCACCGCCAGCACCGCGAAGGGCAGCAGCCACTTCTGCCCGTCCCGCAGCAAGCCGGCGCCGGGAACCTCACTGACCGTCCAGCGCACGATCGCCGCCGGCCCCGGCACGGTGGCCGCGGCGGCGAGCACGAAGCCGGCACCGGCCAGCGCCATCAGCCGGACGCTGAGACCGCCACCCCAGCGCCCCGCCAGCACCGGGATGCCCAGCACCAGCGCGGCCACCACCACCACTGCCGTGAGGTAGCCGAGCAGGCCGCCCCGGCTGGCCGGAGTCACGTCCGAGCTCCAGATCCCGCCCAGCCCCAGCAGGCTCAGCACCGCGCCGCCGGGGCGCTCCGACCGCGCCGCGAACGCCGCAACGGCCCGGGGATCGCTGGTGGCGGCCGCCGTCGAGGTGAGCGCCGGCAGCAGCCACGGCAACTGCAGCAGCACCGCTGCCGCTATCACCAGCGCGGTGCGCCGCAGCGATCGGGACCAGGCCAGGACGACGGCGACCGCAGCTCCGAGAAGCCCGCCCGTCGGCGTGATGGAACAGGCGGCCAGCCAGCACACCAGCGCGGCAATGGCAGCGGCGGAGCCATCCCCGCGCCTGATCCGATCCGCGGCACGGATCAGCCAGGGCAGCGCGCCGTACGCCCACAGCAGCGCCCACTGCCCGAGCGCCAGTCGTTCGACGACGAACGGGTTCCACACCGCGAACCCGGCGACCGCGAGTTGCCCGGGCAGGGACCGGGCACCGAGCAACCGACTACTGCCCCACCCCGCGAGCAGCAGCGGGACGGCCAGCGCCACCCGGCCGAGGACCGCGCCGTTGACGAGCTTGCTGGCGATGGCGACCAGCGCGTCCAGCGGCACCGCCCGCGGCGAGGCGGATCCCAGCCCCAGCGAGTCCAGGGTGAACGGCTGGTGCGGGGTGAAGACCATGTCGTGGCCGAGGCCGTAACCCGACCGGTGCTGCGGCCACAGCAGGGCAACGCTGAGCACCACGACCCAGACGTCGGCGGCAGCCGGCCGGGCACCGCGACGGGGCACGGTCGCAGTGCTCACCCGTCCCCCTCGCTCGCGCGTCGCCGGGCTCGGCAGCCGCGGTTCTATACGCTCGACCGGCACGGCGGGCCACACGAACAGCGGCTGCCCGTTCCGGAAGCCAGACTGTAGCTGTTGACCCGCAGAAAGGTTCAGATTCGTGGGCAAGCGGGACGAGCCGCAGCTGGACGGGCTGGCGCCGGTCACCGTCGCCGGAGCACCGTTGGCTGAGAGCGCGCTGGTTCACGCCGCTCGCCGAGATCCCGGGTTGCCGGACGGTGCCGGCCGCGCGGCCGAGCCGGCCGATCCCGACACCGCCCGCGGCCTGATCGGCGTCACCGTCGCCGGCTGGCTCGGCAACATCCTCAGCTACCTGCTGCTGCTGGCCGCCGCCCGCAGCCTGCACGCCGACGACTACGGCCAGCTGGTCACCCTGCTGAACCTGCTGCTGATCGGCTCGGTGCCCTCGTTCGCGCTGCAGGCGGTCGGCGCGCGGAGGGTGGCCACCGGCCAGCCGGACGGGCTCGCCGAGGTCGGCGCGATGGTGGGACTGGGGGCGGCGCTGGTGCTCGCCGCGCTGTCCCCGCTGCTGGTGGCCTTCCTGCACCTGCCGGGTCCCGCCGGGCCGCTGCTGGTCGCGGCGACCACCCTCGGCACGGCGTTGCAGGGGCTGTGCCAGGGAATCTGGCAGGGCCGTCAGCGTTTCTCGGGTCTGGCGGCGACCACGTTCGCCGGAACAGCCGGACGCTCCGCCGCGGGCCTGCTCGGGTTGCTCGTCGGCGGCACCGCGATCTGGGCGATGGTGGCGCTCACGGTCGGTACGACCCTGGCTGCAGCCGGAAGCGCCCTGACGCTGCCCCAGCTGCGCACCCGCACCACAGCGGGTTGGCGGGTGCTCAAGCCACTGCTGCTGGAATGCGGTTCGGCCGCGCACGCCTACGGGGTGTTCCTGCTGCTCAGCGTCGCGGACGTGCTGCTGGCCCGGCACGTCCTGCCGGCCGCGGCCGCCGCCGGTTATGCCGCCGGATCGGTGGTGACCAAGGGCTGCCTGTGGCTGCCGCAGTCCGTGGCGAACGTCCTCTTCGCCTCGCTCACCGACTCCGACCGTCATCACCGGCTCTTCGCCCGCGCGGTGGCGAGCATCGCAGGGTTGGGCGCCCTGCTGACGGCCGGCTGCTGGTTGCTCGGGCCGCTGGTGACCCGGATCGTCGGCGGCAGCGGGTACGCCAGCCTGCATTCGGAGATGTGGATCTTCGCGCTGCTGGGTTCGAGCCTGGCCGTCATCCAGTTCACGCTGGTGGCCGGCCTGGCGGTCCGCAGTGTGGCGGTGACCGCGGTGGTGTGGCTCAGCGTGCTGGCCGAGGTGGTGGCCGTGCTCGGCGTGGCGGGGCATCCCTCCGTACGGCTGGTCGCTGAACTGGTGTGCGCCATCAACGTGGTCGCGGCGGCTGTCGCCACGCTCGGCCGGCTGCGCCTGCGGTCAGCGGCCTGATCAGACCGGCCGCCACTTCGCTTACTGCTGCTGTTGCTCGTCGCCCGGCCACGGTCCCGGGGTGTAGAGCGCGTCGACGCCGGCGCCCAGCTTGCTGGCGACTCCGGTCGACACCGGGTACACCGAGTGCCGCACCCAGTTGTCCAGGACGTCGATCAACCCGGTCCGCTGGCCGTCCGAGAAGTTGCAGTGCCCCGCTCCGTACGGCGCCTTGGCGGTCTCGGAGTAGGTCTTCGGCGGCGCGACGTAGAGCTGCACCAGCTTGCCGGCCGCCTGCTTGGCGCGAGCGCGGTCACTGAACACCGACTCGTTCTGCACCAGCACCAGCGGGTCCTGCTCGGTGTGCATGGTGACCGTCGGGGCGGTGATGGCGCCGGTCGTGTCGCCCAGCTTCTCGATCGCCGTCCGGGCGTTGGCGTCCGCGGTCACCCGCGGCGCGGCGGCCAATCGCTGCTCCAGGCTCGCCACGTTGCCGCCGGCCGTGGTGATGAGCGTTGCCTCGTTGCCCTCGGTCCGCTTGGCATAGTCGGCGTGGCTGTTGTCGGAGGGGTTGCCACCCACCCGCTGCTCCAGCTCGTACCGGCCGCTGGTGCCGAACGCCAGCGCGGTGAGCAGCGCCTCGACCCGGGCCTTGACCTGCGAGGTGAGGTCGTGGCCGTCATAGGTCGCGGTCGCGGTCGGCGCGTTGACGAGGGAGGCGATGAACAGCACCTTCGCGGTGCCGCCGCCCTTGACGTCGGCCGCGGCCTTCAGCACAGCCGCCGAGGCCGCGGTCCAGTTCCGGGCCGCCTCGTCCGCACTCGCGTAGCCGGTCAGCTTCAGCGACGGGTCGATCAGCGCCTTGACCGCGAACGCCACGTCGAGCGCGACGTCGAAGTTGTAGTTGGGGCCGGCGACCGCGCCGCACATCGGGGCCGCGCCATCCACCCAGTCCGGGTTGGTCTCGGCGAGTACCTCGGTGATCAGGCCGCCGAGCGAGTCGCCCCACGCGTACGTCCGGCGTGGCTTGCCGACGAGCTTCACGAACTGGTTGTGCAGGTCCTCATCGGCCTGGACGCCGTCGCGGACAGCCCAGCCGTTGGACTTGTACGACGAGCCGGCGAGGGCGTACCCCTCGGCGAGCAGCTTCTGGCTCAGCGGGTCCGAACCGGTTCCGTCGCTGTCGGTGGAGGACACCTGCGCGGTGGTGTCGACCGGGGCGAAACTCGGCGGGGCCGGGGCTGCGAAGCGGTATCCGTGTGAGTACAGCAGCAGGCTCCCGTTCCAGTTCTGCGGCAGCTTGATCGTGTACTTGGCGCGGTTGATCTCGCCGGTGCACTGCGAGGCGCAGTCGGTCATCTTGACGTTGGAGTCGGAGGACCGGACATCCTTCTGACGGCTCGGGACGGGGGTGGAGGTGTTGCTGCTGCAACCGGTCAGGACGAGTGCGGCGACGGCGCCACCGGCAACGGTGGCGCTGAGGAAGCGCGCGCGGAAGCAAGGGGTGGGCATGACGAGTATCAAACACCCGCCACGGCGACTGCGTGCGCATTTGCGCGCCCGTGCCCACATCGTGATCAGATCCGCCGGCCGTGGCGTACTGTCCAGCGATGCCCGCTCACCGAACCCCCACAGAACCGACGCCCGCCCAACAGACGTCCCCAGCACAGACGCCCGCACCGCGGCAGCGGGGATCTCATTCGGCAGCCGACTTCGATACGGCGTTCGCGGCGGCCGACGTCATCGGCGGCTGGCTGACCCGCGACCAGGCCCGCGCGCTGTGGGACGAGGCGCGGCGACTGCCGGCGGGGTCCCGCATAATCGAGATCGGCAGCCACCAGGGCCGCTCCACCGTGGTGCTCGCCTCGGCGGCCCCCGAGGCGACGGTCGTCGCCATCGACCCGTTCGTCAGCGGGCCGATGTTCGGCGGCCTGGCCACCAAGGACACGTTCCTCGCCAACCTGCGGCGCTGCGGGGTCACCGACCGGGTCGAGCTCCGGCAGGCCAAGAGCACGGACCTGCGCCCGGGCTGGACCGAGCCGATCGGGTTTCTCTACATCGACGGCAAGCACGACTACTGGACGCTCTCGGATGACCTCCGGTGGGCGGAGTTCCTGGCTCCCGGGGCGCGGCTGTCCATCCACGACGCCTACTCCTCCATCGGGGTGACGCTCGGCCTGCTCCGGCACGTGCTGCCAGGTTCTCGGCTGCGCTACCTCGACCGCACCGGTTCACTGGCTCGCTTCGAGGTGGGCCGGCCCACCAGAGCGGACCGCCTTCGGGTCCTGGCCGAGCTGCCGTGGTGGCTGCACAACGTCGGCATCAAGGTGCTGCTGCGGCTGAAGCTGTACCCGATAGCGCGCCTCATGGGGCATACCGACACTGCCGACCCGTACTGAGGTCGGACAGAACTCAGTGGGCCGCGGCGTCCCAGTTCGGGCCGACGCCGACGCTGACCTCCATCGGCACTGTCAGCTCGACCGCCGCCTTCATGTCGCGGCGGACGAGCTCTTCGACCTGCTCCCGCTCCCCCGTCGCCACTTCGAGCACCAGCTCGTCGTGCACCTGCAGCAGCAGCCGGGATGCCAGCCCCGCCGCGCTGATCGAGCGCTGCACATTGAGCATCGCGACCTTGATGATGTCGGCGGCGCTGCCCTGGATCGGGGCGTTCAGCGCCATCCGCTCGGCCATCTCACGACGCTGCCGGTTGTCGGAGTTCAGGTCGGGAAGGTAGCGACGCCGCCCCATGATGGTCTCGGTGTAACCGGTCCGGCGCGCCTCGCCCACCACCGAGTACAGGTACTCCCGCACGCCCCCGAAGCGTGCGAAGTAGGCCTCCATCTGGCTCTTCGCCTCGTCCGGGGTGATCTTGAGCTGCTGGGACAGGCCGTACGCCGACAGGCCGTACGCCAGGCCGTAGCTCATGGCCTTGACCCGCCGCCGCAGGTCGACGTCCACCGCCTCGGGGGCGACGTCGAAGGCGCGGGCAGCCACGAAGGTGTGCAGGTCCTCACCCGAGGCGAAGGCCTCGATCAGGCCGGCGTCCTTGGACAGGTGCGCCATGATCCGCATCTCGATCTGGCTGTAGTCGGCGGTCATCAGGGATTCGTACGCCCCCGCCGGCTGGGTGCCGACCACGAAGGCCTGCCGGATCCGGCGGCCCTCCGCGCTGCGCACCGGGATGTTCTGCAGGTTGGGGTCCACACTGGACAGCCGGCCGGTCGCGGCGATCGTCTGGTTGAACGTGGTGTGTACCCGGCCGACGTCGTCGATCATGGGCAGCAGCGAGTCCACCACCGACTTGAGCCGGGTGACCTCGCGGTGACGCAGCAGGAATCCGAGCAGCGGATTGTCGCTGGCCTCGGCAAGCCAGGCCAGCGCGTCGGCGTCGGTGGTGTAGCCGGTCTTCGTCCGCTTGGTCTTCGGCAGGCCCAGCTCGTCGAAGAGAATCTGCTGCAATTGCTTGGGCGAACCGAGATTGAAGGGGCGTCCGACCAGCGCGTGGGCCTCGGATTCGGCATCCCGGACGGCGGCGCCCAACTCCGACTGCAGGTCGATCAGGTGCTCGGCATCGGCGGCGATGCCGGTGGCTTCGATCTCGGCCAGCAGAAAGGTCAGGGGCAGTTCTAGCTCGGTCAGCAGCGTGACGCCGCCCCGGCCGTCGAGCTCGGCGTCGAGGGCATCGGCAAGGTCGAGCACCGCGGCCGCGCGCACCGCCTCGGCGTCGGCACGGGCGTCCTCGGACTCCTCGAGGCCACCGTCCAGCGTCAGCTGACCGGAGGTCGGGCCGGCGGATTCGTCCCGCAGCTCTCGCTTGAGGTAGCGCAGCGCGAGGTCGGCGAGGTCGAAGGCCCGCTGCCCCGGCTGCACGATGTAGGCGGCGAGCTGGGTGTCTGATGTCACGCCCGCCAACATCCAACCGTGCTGGGCCATCGCCAGCAGCGGGCCCTTGACGTCGTGGATCGCCTTCGGAATCGCCTCGTCGGCGAACCACGCCGTCAGGGCCCGGTCGTCGGCCTCGGTCAGCTCTGTCACGTCGATCCAGCCCGCCACGCCGTCGGCATTGGCGAGGGTGACGGAGTTCAGCCTTCCCGAACCGCGGCCCCAGGTACCCCCGAACGAGACGCCGACCCGTCGGCCGTCCGACACCCGTGTTGTCAGGAAGTCCGGCACCACATCGGGGCCGATCCGGCTGACCTCGACCTCGAAGCCCTCGGACGCCTCGGGCTCGACGGTGGGCAGAGTCGCGAACAGCCGCTCGCGCAGCACCCGGAACTGCAGGTTGTCGAACAGCTGGTGGACCTCGTCGCGGTCCCACTGCTGCCGGCTCAGCTCGCTGACGCCGAGGTCCAGCGACACGTTGCGGACCAGCTTCGTGAGCTGTGCGTTGCGCATCACCGAGCCGACGTGCTCGCGAAGCGCGTCGCCCACCTTGCCCTTCACCGTGTCGACGCGGGCGACGAGCTCGTCCAGCGAGCCGTACTCGCGGATCCACTTCGAGGCGGTCTTCTCGCCGACGCTCGGAATGCCGGGCAGGTTGTCGCTGGGATCGCCGCGCAGTGCGGCGAAGTCCGGGTACTGCGCGGGTGTCAGGCCGTACTTGGCCTCGACCTCTTCGGGGGTGAACCTGGTCAGGTCAGAGACCCCCTTGCGGGGATAGAGCACCGTGACGTCGTTGGTCACCAGTTGCAGGGCGTCGCGGTCGCCCGTGCAGATGAGCACCTGCATGCCGTGCGCGCTCGCCTCGGTGGTGAGGGTGGCGATGACGTCGTCCGCCTCGAAGCCGTCGACCTCCAGTACCGGGATGCGCAGCGCCGCGAGCACCTCTTTGATGAGCGAGACCTGTGGCCGGAACGGCTCCGGAGTGCTGGACCGGTTTGCCTTGTACTCGGGATAGGACTCGCTGCGAAAGGTCGTGCGGCTGACGTCGAAGGCCACCGCGAGGTGGGTCGGCTGCTCGTCGCGCAGCAGGTTGATCAGCATCGAGGTGAACCCGTACACCGCGTTGGTCACCTGCCCCGTCGTGGTCGAGAAGTTCTCGACCGGCAGCGCGAAGAACGCCCGGTAGGCGATGGAGTGGCCGTCGATGAGCAGCAGCCGGGGCTTGGCGTCCCCGCTCTCGTCCGAACTGTCGGCCGGGAGCAGGGCGACGGTCAGGATGTCGGCGTCAGAGGTGTCAGCGGGAGGGGTCACGGTTGCAGAGTCTAGGCGTGGCCAGTGACGTTACTCGGATCGCGCGGGGCGGCCGCTCAGGCAGGGGAGGTGAGGCCGGCCTGGTGGGCGGGACGGATCGCGCAGGTCAAGCGCGCCGTGCAGATCCGGCGGTCGTTCTCGTCGGTGATGGCGATCTCGAACGTCGAGATGGTGCGCCCGACGTGCAGCGGGGTGCACACCGCGGTGACCTCGCCCTGGGTCGCGGAGCGATGGTGCGTGCAGCTTAGTTCCACACCCACGGCGATGTTGTCGGGGCCGGCAAGCAACGCGGCCGCCCAGGAGCCGACCGTCTCGGCCAGCACCGCGGACGCGCCGCCGTGCAGCAGGCCGTAGGGCTGCCGGTTACCGGCGACCGGCATGGTGGCCACCAGGCGGTTGGGATCATTGTCGACGACCTCGATGCCCATCCGGTCGCCGAGCAGCTCGTCGGTGCCCTTCCAGCGGCGGTGTGCCTCGTCGAAGATCGTCTGCTGTGCGGGGGTGATCATGCCCCTCTGCCTACCACACGGCCGGGCAGCACGCCCCGGACGGTGGTGCGGCGGCGGCGAAGTGCGACGCGATCGAGGGAGTCGACGATGCTGAGGCTGCGGCGCAGCGTCTGGACGGAGGCGATGCGCCGCACGACCAGCGGAGCGAAACCGAGTCGGGCGAGGTAGCGGTTGGCGTCGCGGGCGGCGGCCTGCACACCCACCACGACGTGGCCGACCTCGCGATCCTCGGCGTGCCGGACAGCGGCGGTGAGCAGCGCCCGGCCGGCCCCGCGCTTGCGGTACGACGGCGCCACCAGCAGGTGCGAGATGTAGAGCGTGGCGGTGGGCGTCAGCACGCCGACCCGCTCCTCGACCAGCACCGCGAATCCGACCAGGTTGTCGGTGGCCTCATCGACCGCGACCAGGACCAGCCGGTCGGGGTCACCGAGCAGGGACACGTACCGGTCCGCCATAGAGGTGGTGTCGGTCTTGCGGCCACGGCGACCCAGATGGTCGGCCAGGCCATGGTCCACCGACAGTGCGGTCAGCTCCGAAATATCTGAGGTCGCGGCCGGTCTTACCCGTACGTTGCCTCTGGACACTTTCGACTCCCCGTCTCGAGTTACCACGTACTGTCCGGACGAGATTTGTTTGTCGATCAAGCAAACCTCGCGATCGACAGTAGCGTGCTTGCGGCGGGTAGCGACAGTGCTTGATCAAACTCCGTCGAGACTATCCGCCAAGCGGTCACAGACCGATCGCACCGAGTAATCGACTGGCCTCTTCCCACTCTACGAGGCGATCTCCTCACCCAGATAGGCGGCCCGTACCCGGTCGTCGGCGAGCAGTTCGCGGCCGGTACCGGTCAGCACGATCTCGCCGGTCTCGAGGACGTAGCCGCGATCTGCCAACCCCAGCGCCTGCGCCGCGTTCTGCTCCACGATCAGCACCGTCACGCCCTCGGCGTTGACCTCGCGGACGATGTCGAAGATCTGCTTGACGATCAGCGGCGCCAGCCCCATCGAGGGCTCGTCCAGCAGCAGCAGCCGCGGCTTGCCCATCAGCGCCCGGCCGATCGCCAGCATTTGCTGTTCGCCGCCGGACAGCGTGCCCGCCTGCTGCTTGATCCGCTCCTCCAGCCGCGGGAACAGCTCCAGGACGTGCGCGAACAGCTTCGGATCCGGGCGCTTGAACCGGAACGCGCCCATCTCCAGGTTCTCGTGCACGGTCATCCGCGGAAAGACCCGGCGCCCCTCGGGCACGTGGCAGATACCGAGGTTGATCAGTTCGTGTGCCGGGATGCCGTCGATGCGCCGACCCTCGTACACGATCTGGCCCAGCGACGGGCGGAGCATGCCGGACACCGTCTGCTGCGTGGTGGTCTTGCCCGCGCCGTTGGCACCGAGCAGGGCGACCACCTCACCTTCGCGGACCTCGAAGCTGATGCCCTTGAGCGCCTTGATGGCCCCGTACCGGACCTCGATCTCGTCGACGTGCAGCAGGACGTCGCTCATGCCTTCCACTCCTCTGTGCTGGTGGCGCCGGTGCTGGTGGCGCCGGTGCTGGTGGCGCTGCCGGCGGCCGGCCCCTGCTGGCCGGTCAGCTCGTCCAGCGAGACCGCCGTGTCGATCCGGTGCAGCTCCGGTTGCGCCTGGACCGCATCGCCGACCTCGTCGGCCGAGCTGCCCAGGTAGGCGGCGATGACCTCCGGATTGCGCTGGATCTGCTCCGGCGTCCCCTCGGCGATCTTCTGGCCGAAGTTCAGCACGATGATCCGGTCCGCGATCGACATCACCAGCTTCATGTCGTGCTCGATCAGCAGCACGCTGACGCCGTCCGTGGTGTTGATCCCCTTGATCAGGGTGGCCAGCTCACGCTTCTCGGCGGGGTTCGTGCCGGCGGCGGGCTCGTCGAGCAGGATCACGCCCGGGTCCGTACCCAGCGCCCGCGCGATCTCGAGCCGGCGTTGCTCGCCGTAGGCCAGCGAGCCCGCGATGTCGTTGGCCTTGGCCTGCAGGCCCACGCGGCGCAGCAGCTCGAAGGCACGCTCGGTGCTCTCGCGGTCTTCCCGGCGCTGCCGGGGCAGGCCCAGCATGGCCGAGATGGGACCGGACTTCTGCCGGGTCTCGACTCCGACCTTGACGTTCTCCAGCGCGGTCAGCGCCGGGAACAGCCGGATGTTCTGGAACGTGCGGGCGACGCCGAGCCGGTTCACCACGTGCGTCTTCTGGCCGATGACGCTGGTCGCCGAGTCACCCAGCCGGGCGCGCACCTCGATGGTGCCCTCCTGCGGGCTGTACACCCCGGTCAGTGAGTTGAACAGCGACGTCTTGCCCGCGCCGTTCGGCCCGATGATCGCCAGCACCTGGCCGCGCCGCATCCGCAGCGACACGTCGTTGAGGCTGGTGACACCACCGAAGCGCAGGGTGATGTTGCGGATGTCGAAGATGAGGTCGTCCGCCTGCGCGGGAACGCTGGCACTGTGTTCGACGGTGGAGGTCATCGCGCGCCGATCCCTTCCGCGATGGGCACGTCTCTGGCCTCGATCTCTTCCTGTTCATAACCGGACAGCTCGACGGCCCGGCGCCGAGCGGGCAACACGCCACCCGGACGGAAGATCATCATGGCGAGGACGACGGCGCCGATCCACATCTGCCGGTCAGCCGCCGGCACCTGGTCCTTGAGGAACTCGGGCAGCCAGGTGAGCAGCGCCGCACCGGCCATCGCGCCGGGCAGCGAGCCCATGCCGCCGAAGACGACGTAGGCCACCACCAGGATGGAGTTGTTCAGCACGAAGTTCTCCGGATTGAAGAACCCGACCTGGCTGGCGAAGAAAACACCGGCCAGGCCCGACGTGGACGCGCCGATGGCGAAGGCGAGCAGCTTGATCTGGAAGGTGTTGATGCCCGTTGCCTGAGCGGCGACCTCGTCCTCACGGATGGCGGCCCAGGACCGGCCGATCCGGGAGTTCTCCAGCCGCCGGAAGAGGATCACCACGACAACGACGAGCACCAGCAACAGGTACCAGTACTGCAGCTGGTTCAGGCCCCAGGTGATGTGCACCGGCCCGAGGTGGATCACCGGGTGCGGCACCTGCTCGGACGGGCCACGGCTGCCGTTGGTCACCGGGTCGGCGTTGACCGCCACGATCCGGATGATCTCACCGAAGCCGAGCGTCACGATGGCCAGATAGTCACCGCGCAGCCGCAGTGTGGGCGCGCCCAGCGCCAACCCGGCCAGTAGGCAGATCACGATGGCGAACGGGATCGCCAACAGCGGGCTCATGTTCAGCCACGACGGCGGCTTGATCGGCAGCGAGCCGACCAGGTACGCGGTGGTGTAAGAGCCGATGGCGTAGAAGGCGATGAAACCCAGATCCAGCAGGCCGGCCCAGCCGACGACGACGTTGAGGCCGACCGCCAGCAGGACGTAGATGCCGATCTCGCTGACCAGCACGGACTGCCAGAACCCGTTGGCCGTCGGCGGGTAGAACAGCGCGATGGCGATGACCAGCAGGATGCCGCTGCGCACCGCGCCGGGCGCGCTGAGGAACGATGTGCGGGCCGAGCGGCCGGAGCTGACGGCGTCGGAGTCGACAGCGGGCATTGCCTCGTGCCGCGTTGCCTCGCGGTTCGGGGCGGTGGCGGCGACATAGCCGGCCGCACCCATCAGGAAGAACGCCGCGCAGGCCATCCAGCCACCCGCGCCGAGGTTCTGCCAGGGGCCGGTCGCGTTGTCGATGTTCTCGGACGCGGCCAGGTCGCTGAAGTCATAGATCGTGATCAGGGTGATCAGGACCGACGCAACGCCGACCACGGCCGCGACCCACCCCAGTGCGCGCATCCGGAAGTAGCTCGCACCACCGGCCAGCACCGCGGTCACCGCCAGCAGCAGCCAGGCCAACCAGATCAGGTACTGCACGGCCAGCGGGGCGAGCGCGGTGTTGAGGAACAGGTTGTGGGTGTCGCTGAGGGTGGCGTTGAAGTGCTGCGGCGAGAACCAGGTCGCGGTGGCCAGGGAGAAGATGCCGAGCACGAAGCCGAGCACGGCCAGCGGAAACCCGGGACGCCAGCCGAGCACCCGGTTGACCGCGACCCGGCCCTGGGCGACCTGGGCGTGTGACAGCGCCACGAATACCGCAGCCACGACCACCACCAGGTAGCCGAGTACCGCGACGTAGACGCCCAGGGAGTGGTCGATGCCGGTGCCGACCGAGGCGACGTCACTGTGCGCGAAGTAGCACACGACCGCGGCCAGGGCCGCCACCACGGCGGTCGCCCAGGCCAGCACGCTGTTCCGACGGGCGATCGCGGTCGCCCCGAGGACGATCACGACGAGCAACTGCGCCCACCACAGCCAGCCGAAGAAGGCCGTGGTCAGCGGGGACAGGCCGTTGGTGTTGGCCACGGCCTTGGCGACCGTGCCGAACTTGGCGTCACCGGCAGGGTCGTACCAGTGCATCAGGGTGTGCGCCGCGATCACCGTGACCGCGCCGCCGACCAGCGGCCACACGCCGGGCCTGGTCAGGTAGGGAACAACCTTGGGGCGAAAGGTGATCGCGAGGAAGAGCAGCACGCCGAGGAGCAGGAAGACGAAGATCCGGGGCTTGAGGACGGCCTGTCGGAAGGCGTAGCCGTAGTCGGTCTGGCTGCCTTCCTGGGGACCCCACATCATGGCCAGCACCACCGAGGCCGCGAGGCAGCCCAGCAGCCGGCGCGCGGCGTCCGAGCCCAGTCCGAGTCGTTTCATGCCGCACGCCCCAGTCGCTCACCGAGAATGCCCGTCGGGCGGAACATCAGCACCAGAACCAGCACCACGAAGGCCACCACGTCGGTCCACTCGGTGCCGATCCAGGGGGTGCCGTGCCACGGCGCCGTCGGCACCAGGTTCTCGACGACGCCGAGCAGCAGGCCGCCGATCATGGCACCGCGGATGTTGCCGATACCGCCCAGCACCGCGGCCGCGAAAGCCTTGACACCGGGGATGAAGCCCATCGTGTTGCCGAAGCTGAAGTTGAGCCCGAAGAGGAATCCGGCGGCACCGCCGAGCAGGCCGCCGATGATGAAGGTGCGTGAGATCGTCTTGTCGATGTTGATGCCCATCAGCGCGGCGGTCTGAGCGTCCTCCGACACCGCCCGGATGCTGCGCCCGAGCTTGGTCACCGACACCAGCCGGTCCAGGAAGATCATCATGACGACGGCCGCGACGATGATGACCAGTTGCAGCACCTTCACCTGCGCGCCGAAGACGGTGAACAGCGTCTTGTCCTGGGCGAAGAACGCCGGAAAGCTGTTCGAGGTGAGCCGGTTGAACATCTTGCCGGCGAACTGGGAGAGGAAGAAGGATGCCCCGATCGCGCTGATGAGGAACGCCAGCTTGGGCGCCCCTCGTTTCCGCAACGGCCGGTACGCGACCCGTTCCAGGGTCCAGGCGATGATGCCGGCCGTGATGCCGCCGGCCAGAATGCCGATGATGATGATGAAGGGAACCGCCCACGAGGGGGTGCCCTTGCCGTCGCCGACGATCAGGTGCACGACCAGGTAGCTGCCGAAAGCACCGGACATGAACACCTCGCTGTGCGCGAAGTTGATGAGTTGCAGAACCCCGTACACGAGGGTGTACCCCAGCGCGATCAGCGCGTACATGGCCCCGCGGGTGAGGCCGAGTACAAGGTAGTTCATGAAGTCGGTCATTGACGCGATTTACCTTTCTGGCTGCACGAGAAGGCTTGAGCGTCCGGCCGCGAGACGGGATCCGGCACTCATGGAGAAGGGGCGCTGCCAGCCGTCGGTACGGCTGGCAGCGTCCCTCACCCGATCAGTCGACCTGTTCGGCGATCAGCTCTGCTCGGCGATGTTGCCGAGTTCGACGATCTTGCCGGCCTTCTGCTGGTACAGGTTCACCGTCGCCTGCGCGACCTCGCCGTTGGGCTGGAACTTCACGTCGGTGGTGATGCCCTTGTAGTCGAGGTTGTTGATCGCGTCCGCGACGGACTTGCGAGTGGGGGTGCCACTCTTCGCGGCCGTCTTGATGGCCTCGATCAGGGCGTTTGCCGAGTCATAGCCCTCGGGCGAGTAGGTCGACGGCGGGGTGTTGAACTTGGCCGCGTACGCCTTGTTGAACGCCTGCGCCTCGGGCGCCGTCGTGGCGTCCTGGCAGCCGCAGGAGAAGTACCAGCCGTTGCCGGCCGCTCCCGAGCCGGAGGTGAAGACGGTGGACTTGCCACCGTTACCGGTCATCCGGATTCCCTTGTAGCCGGACGCCGTCAGCGCCTTGGCGAACAGTGCCGCCTGGGCGTCGTAGCCGCCGTAGAACATCGCCTCGGCACCCGAGCCGGTGACCGCCTGGGCGATCGCGCCGTAGTCCTGGGTGTTCGCGGCGACACCCTGACGGCTGGTGGTCACGCCCTTGGCCTTGAGCTCGCCCTGGACGACATCGGCGACGCCCTTGCCGTACACGGAGGTGTCATCGACGACGAAGACCTTCTTGTACTTCTTCGCCAGGTAGTCGGCGGCCTGCTTGCCCTCGACACCGTCCGTCGGGACGATGCGGTGGAAGGTGGTGAAGCCGGAGCTGGTCAGCGTCGCGTTGGTCGCGGACGGGCTGATCAGGCCCATGTTGGCGGCAGCGTAGGTCTTGCCGGTCGCCGAGGTCGGACCGGAGAAGATCGGGCCGACGACGCCGATGATGGCGTTGTCCTGGATCAGCGCGGCCGCCGCGGCCGGCGCCTTGTCGGCGGTGCCGCCGTCGTCGGACTTGACCACAGAGAGCTTGAAGCCGAGATCGCTCTTGGCGTTCGCCTCGTCCACGGCGAGGTTCACGGCATTGATCTCGTTGATGCCGAGCTGCTGGTTGTCGCCCGACAGGGCACCCTGGAAGCCGATCTTGTAGGTCTGGTTGCTGTTGTTGGAACTGGCACTGCCGGAATTGCCGGCGTTCAGGCCAGTGCTGGTGTCCTTCTTCGAGTTCGAGCAGGCGCTCAGCGCCATGACGCCTACCGCACCGATTGCGGCGACTTTTGCCAGGGAACTAGTCCGCACTGACGTCTCCTCCTCATTCTTCACGCCTTGGATAAGGCTTTGGCCGTCCTACGAGAGCTCAATTCAGTACCGGCGGTCGATTGCGCCGGCTCTGCCCTCGTGACGGTGCACGCTAGCGTGCAACCTAAAACAATGACGGCGTTCAACGGCCTCATCGGCGGGTCGTAACCAAATCGCATCCCCGTGGTCGCCGGATCGCACGAAAGTCCGAAGATCGGATCTCAGGGTGCCGGTCATTCCGCACCGCTGGATATCAGGCATGTTGCCTGCACGAGTCGTCCCCGGGCGCCGGCGCCCTGATTGTGAAAGGGAGTCCGCGACCGCCAGGGTGAACACCGCCTCGTGACGGAATGTGGTAAGCCGTACTCGACCGGTCACCGGAGCGCGCACGGTCAGCGATTACCGGTTTCGCTCAGTACCAGCTCCGCGACCGCACGCATGGTGGTGCGCTTGTCCATGGCGGCACGCTGAATCCAGCGAAACGCGTCCGGTTCGGAGAGCCGGTGCTCGGCCATCAGCACACCCTTGGCGCGCTCGATCAGCTTGCGGGCCTCGAGCCGGTCCTGCAGGTCGCTGACTTCTTCTTCCAGCGCCTTGATCTCGGCGAAACGGCTGGTGGCCATCTCGATGGCGGGAAGCAGATCGCGTTTGGAGAATGGCTTGATGAGATAGGCCATCGCACCGGCGTCACGGGCCCGCTCGATCAGGTCGCGCTGACTGAATGCGGTGAGGATGACCACCGGGGCGATCCGCGCCCCCGCGATCTGGCCGGCAGCGGTGATGCCGTCCATCCTGGGCATCTTGACGTCGCAGATCACCACGTCCGGACGCAGTTCGGTGGCCAGCTCGACGGCCTTCTCGCCGTCCGCGGCCTCACCGACCACCTCGAAGCCCTCTTCTTGGAGCATCTCACGCAGGTCGAGCCGGATCAGCGCCTCGTCTTCAGCGATGAGGACGCGCCGGGCAGGGGTTGCCGCCTCATCGGGTGGTGCCTGCTCAATCACGTGACTTCCAACCTTCTTCCCGCAACTTGACCACACGCAGCCGGCCGGAGGCGGTGGGCGAGGCCAGAGCTTATCGGGCTAGACTTTCGACTGCTCAAAGCCCCTGTGATGGAACTGGCATACATGATGGTCTCAAACACCATTGCTGAAAGGCGTGTGGGTTCGAATCCCACCGGGGGCACAGCCTGACGGCATCGGCGGCTCGCTAGATTCCAGGTGTGAACGCGCACATGAGCCCCGACGAGTTCCGGCGGCACGGCCACCAGGTGATCGACTGGATCGCCGACTACCATGAGCGGCTGGAATCCTTTCCGGTGCTGTCCCAGGCCTCCCCCGGGAACGTCCGGGCCAGCCTGCCCGCCGACCCGCCGGAACGGGGCGAGGGCTTCGAGTCGGTGCTGGCCGACCTCGACCGGGTCATCATGCCCGGCATCACGCACTGGCAGCACCCGTCCTTCTTCGCGTTCTTCCCGGCCAACGCCAGCGGTCCCGCCATCCTGGGTGACCTGCTGGCCTCGGGCCTGGGCGTGCAGGGAATGCTCTGGGCCACCTCACCGGCGGCAACCGAGCTCGAAACCCACATGCTGGACTGGCTCGCGACACTTCTCGGCCTGGACCCGAGGTTCCGCTCCGACTCGGCCGGTGGCGGGGTCATCCAGCACTCCGCCAGCGACGCCGCCCTGGTGGCCCTCGTCGCCGCCCTGCACCGCGTCAGCGGCGGGGCGACCGAGACGGCGGGCACCGCCGCCGGCAGGTTCACCGTCTACACCTCCGAGCAGACGCACTCCTCGGTGGAGAAGGCGTGCCGGGTGGCCGGTGTCGGTTCCGCCGCGCTGCGCAAGCTCCGGATCGACCCGGCCACCCAGGCCGCGGACGCCGGGCACCTGGCCGACCTGCTGGCCGCCGATGTCGCGGCCGGTTACACCCCCGCGCTGGTCGTCGCCTCCGTCGGGGCGACCGGTACCGGAGCGCTCGACCCGGTCGGGACGCTGGCCGACCTGGCCCACGAGCACGGCGCGTGGCTGCACGTGGACGCCGCCTGGGCCGGCGTGGCCGCCGTCTGCGACGAACTGCGCTGGATCAACGCCGGCGTCGAGAAGGCCGACTCGTACTGCACCAACCCGCACAAGTGGCTGCTCACCAACTTCGACTGCAACGCCTTCTGGGTGGCCGACCGCGCCGCGCTGATCGGGGCGCTGTCCATCCTGCCCGAGTACCTGCGCAACGAGGCCACCGAGTCGGGCGAGGTCTTCGACTACCGCGACTGGCAGGTTCCGCTGGGGCGGCGGTTCCGCGCTCTCAAGCTGTGGACGGTGCTGCGGTGGTACGGCGCGAGGGGTTTGCGCGACCACATCCGCGGCCACGTCGCGCTGGCGCAGGAGTTCGCCGGGTGGGTGGCGGCCGACGGGCGCTTCGAGTTGCTCGCACCGCATCCGCTCGCCCTGGTGACCTTCGCGCTGCGGGCGGGCGACGCCGCCACCCGCTCGGCCCTGCACGCCGTGAACGCCTCGGGCGATGCCTACCTGACGCACACCCTGGTCAACGGCCGGCTGGCGATCCGGATGGCGATCGGCTCGGTGCTGACGGAGCGCAGGCACGTCGAAGCCGCCTGGCACGCAATCCAAGCCCAGGCGTGAGAACGCCTGTGAACAACCAGGCTCAGGCGGTGCTGATCGCGCCTGAACAATGAACTCAGGCGGATGGCAGGCGGATCAGGCCCTCCTGGGCGACGCTGACCACCAGCCGGCCGTCCCGGGTGAAGAACCGTCCCGTCGCCAGCCCCCGGCCACCGGACGCCGACGGGGAGGACGAGTCGTAGAGGAACCACTCGTCGGCCCGGAACCGGCGGTGGAACCACATCGCGTGATCCAGTGACGCCATGCTGATCGGGTCCAGCCGCGCGGAGAGCCCATGGTGGACCAGCACCGAGTCGAGCAGGTTCATGTCGGAGGCGAAGGTCACCACGCAGACGTGCAGCAGCGGGTCGTCCGGCAGCGTGCCGTTCGCGCGCAGCCAGATCCGGTGCGGTTGGTTCTGGCGCGGCCCGAGCGTCCGCTGGATCCACGGTGGGTCATCGACATAGCGGACGTCGAAGGCCTGCGGGATCTTGCTCATGACCTCCCACAGCTCGTCGTAGCCCTCGTAGCGCTCGGCGAGCGTGGGCAGTGACTCCGGCGGCGGCGCCGGGGGCATCTCGACCTGGTGGTCGATGCCGCCCTGGGGAAGCTGGAACGAGGCCGACAGCGTGAAGATCGGCTTGCCGTGCTGGATGGCGAGCACCCGGCGCACCGAGAACGACCCGCCGTCCCGGATTCGCTCGACGTTGTAGATGATCGGGATCGCCGGGTCACCGGGGCGGATGAAGTAGGAGTGCAGCGAGTGGACCAACCGGTCGCTCTCGACCGTACGGCCCGCGGCCACCAGGGCCTGGCCCGCCACCTGCCCGCCGAAGACGCGCTGCAGCTCGACCTTGGGGCTCACGCCCCGGAAGATGTCCTCTTCGATGGGTTCCAGATCCAGCAGCGCGACCAGCCCGTCGACGACAGCCTGCCCGGCGGCGGCGTTGAGCTCTGCCTCAGCGGTCACGTTGCAGGATGCCCCCGATGTGATGCACCCGGATGGTGTTGGTGGTGCCGGGTGTCGATGGCGGTGTGCCCGCCACGATAACCACCAGGTCATCCGGGCGGCACACCCGCTGGGCGAGCAGCGCCGAATCGACCTGCCGGACCATCTCGTCCGTGGTCTGCACCGTCCAGACCTGGTGCGCCTGCACGCCCCAGGACAGCGCGAGTTGGCGCCGCACGGTCTCTTCCGGAGTGAACGCCAGCACGGAGCAGTGCGCGTGCAGCCGGGCCAGCCGGCGGGCGGTGTCACCGCTCTGGGTGAAGGCCACCAGCGCGCTGGCGCCGAGGGAGTCGCCGATCTCTTTCGCGGCCTTGGCGATCACGCCGCCGGGGGTGCGCGGCTCGTGCAGCAGCGCCGCGACATCGACGGTGGACTGCTCGACCTCGGTGATGATCCGCGACATCGTCGCGACCACCTGGATCGGGTACGTCCCCACGCTGGTCTCGCCGGAGAGCATCACCGCGTCCGCGCCGTCGAGCACGGCGTTGGCGACGTCGGAGGCCTCGGCCCGGGTGGGCCGGGAGTGACTGATCATCGATTCCAGCATCTGGGTGGCCACGATGACCGGCTTGGCGTAGTCGCGGCAGATCGCGATCGCTCGCTTCTGCACCATCGGCACCTGCTCGAGCGGCATCTCGACGCCCAGGTCACCGCGCGCGACCATGACGCCGTCGAACGCCAGCGCGATCTCGACCAGCCGGTCGACACCCTCGGGCTTCTCGATCTTGGCGATCACCGGACGGCGGACGCCGACCCGGTCCATCACCTCGTGCACGAGCTTGATGTCATCGGGCGAACGGACGAAGGACAGCGCGATCCAGTCGGCGCCCAGGCTCAGCGCGAACTCGAGGTCCTCGATGTCCTTCTCGCTCAGGGCCGGCACGCTGACCGCGACACCGGGCAGTGACAAACCCTTGTTGTTGCTGACGACGCCGCCCTCGCTGACGTCACAGACCACGTCGGTGCCGTTCTCGACGGTGACCGCAACCAGCGCGACGTTGCCGTCGTCCACCAGCAGCTTGTCGCCGGGACGGACGTCGGCGGCGAGCTGCTTGTAGGTGGTCGACACCCGGTCGTGGTCACCCTCGATGTCCTCGACCGTGATCCGGACCCGCTCGCCGGTCGCCCACAGAACAGGGCCCTCGGCGAACCGGCCGAGCCGGATCTTGGGGCCCTGCAGGTCGGCGAGGACGGCCACGTTACGACCGGCGGCAGCAGCTGCCTCACGGACGCTCTGCATGCGCTTGGCCTGATCGACATGGTCACCGTGGCTGAAGTTCAGCCGGGCGACATCCATGCCGGCCTCGACCAGGGCGCGCATGCGCTCCGGTGGGTCAGTTGCCGGGCCGAGAGTGCAGACGATCTTTGCGCGACGGGTCACATTCGCCAATCCTAGGGGTTACCGGCCGGTTGCCATAAAAGCCGGCTATGAACGGGCAGCGGTCATCACGGCATCATCGACGTCCAGGCCGGCGACTTGAGCCTGCTTGGTCGCCTCGATGACCCTCTTGTAGTCACGCGGCATGATCAGCGAGAACCGGGTCAGGGTGGACTCCGGGTCGGCGTCGAGATCGGCCAGCAGCCGACGCCCGACCGCCGAGCCGGTCAGCTCGACGTGGCGCGCCAGCACCGTCCGGATCGTGTCCAGGTGCTCTGCCGAGGGCACCTCGATGTCCACCAGCTCGGTGTTCACCAGCGACGGGTCGAGATCCAGCACGAACGCGGTTCCACCCGACATGCCCGCGCCGAGGTTGCGGCCGGTCGGGCCGAGGATCAGCACCGTGCCACCGGTCATGTACTCACACGCGTGGTCACCGACACCCTCCGCCACCGCGGTCGCGCCGGAGTTGCGGACGCAGAAGCGCTCACCGACGATGCCGCGCAGGAACAGCTCGCCGGACGTGGCCCCGTAGCCGATCACGTTGCCGGCTATGACGTTCCGCTCCGCGACGAGCGGGGCGCGCTCGTCCTGGCGGATGGCGACGACGCCGCCGGACAGGCCCTTGCCGACGTAGTCGTTGGCGTCGCCGTACAGCCGGATCAGCACGCCGGAGGGCAGGAACGCGCCGAGTGACTGCCCCGCCGAACCGCGCAGGGTGATGTCGATGGTGCCGGCGGGCAGGCCGTCCGCGCCGTAGCGGCGGGTCACCAGGGACCCGAGCATGGTGCCGACGGTCCGGTTGACGTTGCGCACCGGCAGCTCCAGGCTGACCGGGGTGCCGTCGAGCAGGGCGCCCTCGCACAGCTGGATCAGGGTGTTGTCCAGGGCCTGGTCCAGTCCGTGGTCCTGCTCGACCCGCTTGGTCAGTGTGGTGCCGGCGTACGGCTCGGGCATCTGCAGCAGCGGCGACAGGTCGATGCCGTCGGCCTTCCAATGGTCGATTGCCCTGCGCGTGTTGAGGTATTCGGTGTGCCCGATCGCCTCTTCGAGCGTGCGGAAGCCCAGCTCGGCAAGCAGCTCGCGGACCTGCTCGGCGATGTATTCGAAGAAGGTCACCACGAACTCGGGCTTTCCGGTGAACCGCGAACGGAGCTCCGGGTTCTGGGTGGCCACCCCGACCGGGCAGGTGTCCAGGTGGCAGACCCGCATCATGATGCAGCCCGACACCACCAGCGGCGCGGTGGCGAAGCCGAACTCCTCCGCGCCGAGCAGCGCCGCGATCAGCACGTCCCGGCCGGTCTTCATCGCGCCGTCGACCTGCACCGTGATGCGGTCACGCAGGCCGTTGAGCAGCAGCGTCTGCTGGGTCTCGGCCAGCCCCAGCTCCCACGGCATGCCCGCGTGCTTGAGCGAGGTCAGCGGTGCCGCGCCGGTGCCGCCGTCGTGGCCGGAGATCAGCACCACGTCGGCATGTGCCTTGGACACTCCGGCCGCGACCGTGCCGACACCGAACTCCGACACCAGCTTGACGTGCACCCGCGCCGCCGAGTTGGCGTTCTTGAGGTCGTGGATGAGCTGCGCCAGGTCCTCGATGGAGTAGATGTCATGGTGCGGCGGCGGCGAGATCAGGCCGACACCTGGAGTGGAGTGCCGGGTCCGGGCAATCCAGGGGTAGACCTTGTAGCCCGGCAGCTGGCCGCCCTCACCGGGCTTGGCGCCCTGGGCGACCTTGATCTGCAGGTCGTCGGCGTTGACCAGGTAGTGCGAGGTCACCCCGAACCGGCCGGAGGCCACCTGCTTGACGGCCGACCGGCGCAGGTCACCGTTGGCGTCGGCAACGTAGCGCTCGGCGTCCTCACCACCCTCACCGGAGTTGGACTTGCCACCGATCCGGTTCATGGCGATCGCCAGGGTCTGGTGCGCCTCGGCCGAGATCGAGCCGTAGGACATCGCGCCGGTGGCGAACCGCCTGACTATGGACTCCACCGCCTCTACTTCAGAGATCGGAACGGCCGGGCGCTGGCCGGTCTTGAACTCGAACAGCCCCCGCAGGGTGGCTCCCTCGGCGTTGAGCCGGTTCACCTCGCTGGTGTACTCGGCGAAGACGTCGTAGCGCCGCGCTCGGGTGGCGTGCTGCAGCTTGAACACCGTGTCGGGATTGAACAGGTGGATCTCGCCCTCGCGGCGCCACGCGTACTCACCGCCCACCTCCAGCCGCCGGTGCGCACGAGCCGTCGGGTTCTGCGGGAACGCGCGGTTGTGCCGGGCCTCGACCTCCTGCGCGACCAGGTCGACGTCGATGCCGCCGAGGCTGCTGCTCTTGGTTCCGTAGAAGTAGGTGTCGAGCAGCTCCTGGGAGAGCCCGAAGGCCTGGAACACCTGCGCGCCGGTGTAGGAGGCGACCGTGGAGATGCCCATCTTGGACATCACCTTCAGCACGCCCTTGGACAGCGACTTGATGTACTTCTCGATCGCGGTCGCGGAGTCGATGCCCGTGATCACGCCGGACGAGATCAGGTCGTCGATCGTCTCGAAGGCGAGGTAGGGGTTCACCGCGGCGGCGCCGTAGCCGATCAGCAGGGCGACGTGGTGCACCTCGCGCGCCTCGCCGGTCTCGACGACCAGGCCGACCTGGGTGCGCTGGCCGGTGAGCACCAGGTGCCGGTGCACGGCCGAGGTCAGCAGCAGCGACGGGATCGGCGCGTGGTCGGCGTCGCAGTCCCGATCGGACAGGATCAGGATGCGGGCGCCGGCCGCGATGGCCGCCGAGCACTCGTCCTGGACGCGCAGCAGCGCAGCGGCCAGCGCCGGGCCGCCGCCGTGCACCCGGAAGCGGCCGTCGATCAGCGCGCACTGGAACCCGGACAGGTCACCGTCGGCGTTGACGTGCCAGATCTTGGCCAGGTCGTCGTTGTCGATCACCGGCCTGGGCAGCACGATCTGACGGCAGGACGCCGGTGACGGGTCGAGCAGGTTCCGCTCCGGGCCGATGCTGCTCGACATCGACGTCACCATCTCTTCGCGGATGGCGTCCAGCGGCGGGTTGGTGACCTGGGCGAAGAGCTCGGAGAAGTAGTCGAACAGCAGCCGGGGCCGCTTGCTCAGCACGGCCAGCGGGGTGTCGGAGCCCATTGACCCCAGCGGCTCGCCGCCGGTGGTAACCATCGGCGTGAGGATGACCCGCAGCTCCTCCTCGGTGTAGCCGAACAGCTGCTGGCGACGGGCCACCGACTCGTGGGTGTGCACCACGTGCTGGCGGTCGGCGAGGGTGGTCAGGTGCAGCAGGCCGGCGTGCAGCCAGTCGCCGTAGGGATGCTCGGCCGCGAGCGCGGACTTGATCTCGTCGTCGTCGCGGATCTCGCCCGCCGCAGTGTCCACCAGGAACATCCGTCCGGGACGCAGCCGCCCCTTGGCCACGACCGTGGCCGGATCGATGTCGATGACGCCCGCCTCGCTGGCCAGAATCACCAGGTTCTCGGAGGTCTGCCACCAGCGTCCCGGACGCAGGCCGTTGCGGTCCAGCACCGCCCCGATCACGGTGCCGTCGGTGAAGGTGACGCAGGCCGGACCGTCCCACGGCTCCATCAGGGCGGCGTGGAAGGCGTAGAAGTCGCGCCGCGCCCGGTCCATCCGATCGGCGTTCTCCCAGGCTTCGGGAATCATCATCAGAACCGCGTGCGGCAGGCTGCGCCCACCCAGATGCAGCAGCTCCAGGACCTCGTCGAAGGACGCCGAGTCCGAGCCGCCCGGCGTGCAGATCGGAAACAGTCGTGACAGGTCGCCACTGGGTCCGGCGAGCTCGTCCGAGGCGAGCAGAGCCTGCCGGGCCTGCATCCACTTGCGGTTGCCGCCGACGGTGTTGATCTCGCCGTTGTGGGCGATCATCCGGAACGGCTGAGCCAGCGGCCAGGACGGAAAGGTGTTCGTCGAGAACCGGCTGTGCACCAGCGCGATGGCGGTCGCGAACCGCTCGTCCGCGAAATCCAGGTAGAAGCTCGCCAGCTGGGCGGTGGTGAGCATGCCCTTGTAGACCAACGTGCGCCCGGACAGCGACGGGAAGTACAGCTCGTCACCGGAGACGTCGGCCAGCCGCTCGGCGACCTTGCGCAGGCCGTACGCGCGGCGCTCCAGGGCCAACCCCGAGACCGGTTCACCAGTCGGCGCGCCGTCGGCGGGATCGCCCTGGTCGGCGGCGACGAACAGCTGCTCGAAGGCCGGCATCACGCTGCGGGCGGTGGGGCCGACCTCGTCGTCGAAGGTCGGTACGTTGCGCCAGCCAAGCACGCGCAGGCCTTCGGCGGCGGCGGTGTCGGCGATCAGCGCCTTCACCCGGGCGCGGGCCGCGTCGTCGACGGGCAGGAAGGCAATGCCGGTGGCGTACTGGCCCAGCGGGGGAAGCGAGAAGCCGCACTCGGTCACGACGGCGCGCAGAAACGCGTCCGGAATTCCCACAGTGAGCCCCGCACCGTCACCACTGGACGGTTCGGCACCGGCTGCGCTGCGGTGATCCATGTTGTGCAGCGCGGTGAGGGCGTTGCGGACGAGCTCGTGGGACGCCCTGCCCCGCAGGTCGGCCAGGAACGCCACGCCACAGGAGTCGGACTCATTGCGCGGGTCGTAGAGCCCCTGCGCGGCGGGCAGTGCGGAGAATTTCACGCGTGCTCCCCTCAATCGGGGGGCCGTTTCAACGGGCCCTCAGCTGTCTGCGGATCGGAAAGGATCGATCCGGGTGATGTTCCGAGTGGGACAGCGTCGGCCCTGAGCACAATGCCCGCTCAGCAGAATACCGTCCGTGCGCCCTGGTCCGCGGTGACCGGTGCGCGCTGCGACGCCTCTGCCAGGCATTGCCCATCAGTGGCACAGTAGTCGCATGGCCGAGGTCAACGAATTCTTTGCCGCTATCGAGTCCGGCGACGTGAGTTGCGTGCGGGCTCTGCTCGGCCGCCATCCGGAGCTGTTGAAGGCGGCCAGCCCCGAGGGCGCGTCACCCTCGCTGGCCGCCCTGTACGCCGGTCACGCTCACCTGGCCGACGAGCTGGCGGCCCAGCTCGGAGACCTCTCGGTGTTCGAGGCAGCCGCCTTCGACGACACCGAACGGCTGGGCGAGCTGATGCTGGCGGACCGGGCGGTCATCGAGTCCTGGAGCCCGGATGGCTGGCAACCGCTGCACCTGGCCGCCTTCTTCGGGCGCGCAGAGGCGGCCCGCGCCCTGCTGGACGCCGACGCGCCGGTGGCCGAGCCGTCGCGCAACGAGCTGGCGGTGCAGCCGCTGCACGCCGCGGCGGCGGGCCAGCACTCGGAGCTGGTGTGGATCCTGATCGCCTCCGACGCCCCGGTGCAGGCCCGGCAGCGGCGCGGCTGGACACCGTTGCACTCGGCGGTGGCCAACGCCGACGTCGACTCCATCCTGGCGTTGCTGTCGGCCGGGGCCGACCCCGACTGCGTCAACGACGACGGCAAGAGCCCCCTGGACCTGTCCCCCACCGACGCTGTCCGCAGCCTGCTGCAGGGCAGCGAGCTCGGCTGAAGCGACCTTGACCGACCGTACTTCCGGCACCCTGCTCAGCCGGATCCGCCGGCAACCGTCGGCGGCGCTGCTGGCGGTGCAGCTGCTCGGCGTGCTGCTCTATCCCGCCTTCGGCAACTCCCGGGCCGGAACCAGCGCGATCTCGCTGTTCGGCCTGCTGGTGCTGGCGCTGGCGGTGTGGTCGGTGGAGACGACCGCGTGGACGGTGTGGATCTCGATCGCCCTGGGAGTGCCCTCGACGGTGTTCGCGGTGCTGCAGGTGGCCTCGTCCTCGCCCACCTGGCAGGGTTGGGGCTCGGGCTTCGAGTCAGCCTTCTACTTCTACGCCGCGGGCAGCCTGATCGTGTACATGCTGGCCGACCGCGACATCACCAAGGACGAGCTGTTCGCGGTGGGGGCGACCTTCACCCTGCTGGCCTGGGCCTTCGCGCATCTGTTCGTGGTGACACAGATCGTCTGGCCGGGCTCGTTCACCGCGGCGTTGCACGCCGAGGCGCCCCGAACCTGGATGGAGTTGCTGTTCCTGAGCTTCACCACGCTGTCGAGCACCGGCCTCAGCGATGTGGTGCCGGTGCAGCCGCACGCCCGCAGCTTCGTGATGATCGAGCAGCTGGCCGGCCTGGCGTACGTGGCGATGATCGTGTCGTGGATGGTGGGCCTGACGGTCGCGCGGTCCCGGGCAGGCAACGACCGGAGCTGACGGGAGCGAGCCTGGATCGGGTGCCTGACGCTGCCAAGCCCGGGTGGCTGACTCAAGATCAGGTGACGTTGGCGCCGACGAGGTGGCCGACGCCGTAGGTCACCACGGCCGTCACCAGGCCGAGCAGCATCTGCCGGCCGCCGGCGTACCACCAGGCGCGGGTGGTGAAGCGGGCGGTGAGGGCACCGGTGACGAACAGCCCGAGCAGGGCCAGCGCCGCGGCCAGCGGAAGCATCCTGGCCGCGAACAGGAACGGCAGCAGGGGTATGAACGCGCCGATCGCGAACGAGGCGAGGGAGGACACCGCCGCGACCTTGGGGTCCGGCAGGTCGTGGATGTCGACGCCGAGCTCTTCTTGCGCGTGGATCTCGAGGGCCTGCTTCGGATCAGCCGACAGCTGCTCGGCGACCAGCTGCGCGAGCTCCGGATCGACGCCACGGTTGATGTAGATCTGGGTCAACTCTACAAGCTCCGCCTCGGCATTGTGGATCAGCTCGTGGCGCTCGACCTCGACCTCGGCCTGCATCGACTCGTTCTGGCTGCGGACCGAGATGTACTCGCCGGTGCTCATCGAGAACGCCCCGCCGAGTAGCCCGGCGACGCCTGCCAGCACCACCGGACGTGCGCCGTCGCTGGCCGCGGCGACCCCGGCGATCAGGGCGAAGTTCGAGACCAGCCCGTCGACCATGCCGAACACGGTGGGACGCAACCACCCGCCGGAGACGTCGCGGTGCTCGTGCCCGATGGCGAGCTGCGGGTCACCGATCGAGTGGTGTGGACGCCCCGTCGGCTCGTTCTGGCTGAGCTGTGGCCGAGCCGGGGACGGCTGCGGGCCGGTCTGGCGGATCGGGATGCTCGGCATGCTTCGAGTCTAGGTCGGTCTCGGCGGCGCCCTCGGACCCAGGATTGCCTAAGCCGGCAGTGCCTTCGGGCTCGGGATCGGCGGGCTCCCGGGCGGCGCTGCGGGGCGAGGACCGGTGCACCAAGAACCAGGCCAGCGCGGCCAGGAAAACCAGGATCGACACCCAGCTGTTGACCCGCATGCCCAGGATGTGGTTGGCAGGGTCGTCCCGCAACGCCTCGACCCAGAACCTGCCGAGGGTGTAGCCCATCACGTACAGGGCGAACACCTGCCCCTTGCCGAGCCGGTACCTGCGGTCGGCCCACAGCAGCAGGCCCGCGACGGCGAGGTTCCACAGCATCTCGTACAGAAAGGTGGGCTGGTAGTAGCCCAGCACGATCGCGTGTCCCGAGGCGTCGCGGGCGGCCTTGCCGTTCACCACGTCCAGCTGGTGGATCTGCAGCTTCCACGGCAGGGTGGTCGCCCGGCCGTACAGCTCGTTGTTGAACCAGTTGCCCCAGCGGCCCATCGCCTGGGCTATCAGGATGCCCGGCGCGCAGGCGTCGGCGAAGGCCGCGAAGTTCAGCTTGTGCCGGCGGCAGCCGATGTAGGCCCCCAGCGCCCCGAGCGCCACCGCGCCCCAGATGCCGAGGCCGCCGTCCCAGATCTTGACCGCGTCGATGGGGTGCCGGCCGCGGGCGAAGTACAGCTCCGGGTCGGTGATGACGTGGTACAGCCGGCCGCCGACGATGCCGAACAGCACCGCCCAGCCGGCCACGTCGCCGACCTGTTGCGCCGCGCCGCCACGCTCACGCCAGCGCCGGTCGGTCAGCCACACCGCGAAGATGATCCCCGCCACGATGCACAGGGCATACAGGTGCAGGGGCAGCGGGCCGATCCGGATGACACTGACGGTCGGGCTCGGGATCGAGGCGTGGATTAGCTGCACGCCCACACGGTAGATGAGGGACCTGAGCGCCGCTCAGCCCGGCGGCGGTCGGTCTGTACGGTGACCGTATGCCTGCCTCGACCCATCCCGCCCTGATCGTGACCGAGCACGGTGGACCCGACGTTCTGCGCGTCGAGCAGCGCGAGCCGCGCGCACCCGAAGGCGGCGAGTTGCTCGTCCGGGTCGAGGCGGCCGGGGTCAACTTCGTCGACACCTACCAGCGCGAGGGCGTCTATCCGGTCCCGACGCCGTTCGTGCTCGGCAGCGAGGGTGCCGGGACGGTCGAGGCGGTCGGTTCCGACGTCACCGGCTTTCCGGCGGGCGCCCGGGTCGCCTGGTCGCAGACGCTGGGCAGCGCGGCGACCCTGGCGCTGGTGCCGGCCGGCGACGCGGTGCTGGTTCCCGATGCCGTCGCTGCCACGGACGCCGCCGCGGTGATGCTGCAGGGCATGACAGCGCACTACCTCGTCAACTCGACGTACCAGGTGCGCGCGGGCGACACGGTGCTGGTGCACGCCGCGGCCGGTGGTGTCGGCCAACTGCTCGTACAGCTGGCCAAGGCCGCCGGCGCGACCGTGCTGGCGACCGCCTCCACCGAGGAGAAGGCCGCGAAGGCGAGGTCGCTCGGAGCGGACCGGGTGTTCAACTACACCGAGATCGACGACCTGGCCACCGCGGTCCGCGAGGCCACCGACGGCATCGGGGTCGCTGCCGTGTACGACGGCGTCGGCAAGAGCACCTTCGACGCGTCCCTGGCCTCGCTCCGGCGGCGCGGCACGCTGGCCCTCTTCGGTGCCGCGAGCGGCCCGGTGCCCCCGTTCGACCTGCAGCGATTGAACCCCGCCGGCTCGCTCTTCGTTACCCGGCCAACGCTGAAGCACTACATCGCGACCCGCGCGGAACTGGAAGAGCGCGCCACCGCGGTGCTCGGCGCGGTGGCGGCGGGCACCCTGAAGGTCGAGATCGGCGGCCGGTACCCGCTGGCGGACGCGGCGCGGGCGTATGAGGACCTGCAGGGCCGCCGGACGACCGGCAAGCTGCTGCTCATTCCGTAAGCCCGCGCTGGAAGCCGGTACTCGTGCGGCCTTCAGCGGCGGCCCTCAGCGGCGGCGGCAGCCCTCGGCCAGCTCGGCGGCCAGCTCGCCGGCCGCGGCCACCCCCGCCGCGTCCGGCGAGTCCAGCAGTCGCCGGACGAACGCCGATCCGACGATGACGCCGTCGGCGAACGCGGCCACCTCGGCGGCCTGATCGGCGTTGGACACGCCCAGCCCGACGCACACCGCAATGTCCGGGACGAGCGCGCGAACCCGGCTGACGAGGCCGGTCGCGGCGGCGCTGACCTCGGCCCGGACGCCGGTGACGCCCATCGTCGACGCGGCGTAGACGAAGCCCCGCGACGCGGCCACGGTGGAGACGACCCGGGCGTCGGTCGAGGACGGCGCGACCAGGAACACCCGGTCGAGGTCGTACTTGTCGCTGGCGGCCAGCCACGGGGCGGCCTCGTCCGGAATCAGGTCCGGCGTGATGGCCCCGGCTCCCCCGGCCGCGGCCAGGTCCGCGGCGAAGCGCTCGACCCCGTACTTCTCGATCGGATTCCAGTACGACATCACCACGGCGGCCGCGCCGGCCTTACTGACGGCGGCCACCGCCCGGAGCACATCGGACATGCCCACGCCCGCGCGCACCGCGGGGTCGACCGCGGCCTGGATGGTGGGCCCGTCCATGCCCGGGTCGGAGTACGGAACGCCGATCTCGATCACGTCGGCGCCACCGGTCACCATGGCGCGCATCGCTTCGATGGAGGTCGCCGTGTCCGGGTAGCCGACCGGCAGGTAACCGATCAGCGCTGCCCGGTTCTCGGCGCGGGCTGCTGCCAGCACGGTCGCGAGCGTGCTGGCGTCCGCGCCGCTCACGCGCGTGCCACCTCTTCGTGGATGGCCTCCTCGCTGACGACCCCGAAGTACTTCGACGCGGTCTCGACGTCCTTGTCACCGCGGCCGGAGAGGTTGACCAGGATCGTCGCGTCCGGACCGAGCTCGCGGCCCAGCACCAGCGCGCCGGCCAGGGCATGCGAGGTCTCGATCGCCGGGATGATGCCCTCGGTGCGGCACATCAGGCTGAACGCCTGCATCGCCTCGTCGTCGGTCACCGGGCGGTACTCGGCCCGTCCGGTGTCGTGCAGCCAGGCATGCTCGGGTCCGACGCCCGGGTAGTCCAGGCCGGCGGAGATGGAGTGCGACTCGGTGGTCTGGCCGTTGGCGTCCTGAAGCAGGTACGACCGGGCACCGTGCAGCACGCCCGGCGAGCCGCCGGTGATGGTGGCCGCGTGCCGGCCGGTGTGCACGCCGTCGCCCGCTGCCTCCAGCCCCACCAGCCGCACCCCGGCGTCCGGGATGAAGTCGTAGAAGATGCCGATGGCGTTGGAGCCGCCACCGACGCAGGCCGCCACCACGTCGGGCAGCCGGCCGGTGCGCTCGAGCACCTGGGCGCGGGCCTCCTGCCCGATGACCCTGTGGAACTCCCGCACCATCCGCGGAATGGGGTGCGGCCCCGCGGCCGTGCCGAAGAGGTAGTGGGTGGAGTCGACATGGGCGACCCAGTCCCGGAACGCCTCGTTGATGGCGTCCTTGAGCGTGCGGGAACCGGTCGTCACCGGCACCACCTCGGCCCCGAGCAGCCGCATCCGCGCCACGTTGAGCGCTTGCCGGCGGGTGTCCTCCTCGCCCATGTAGACGACGCACTCCAGCCCGAGCAGCGCGGCCGCGGTCGCGGTGGCCACCCCGTGCTGGCCGGCGCCGGTCTCGGCGATCACCCGGGTCTTGCCGAGCCGCTGGGTCAGCAGTGCCTGGCCGAGAACATTATTGATCTTGTGCGAGCCGGTGTGGTTGAGGTCCTCGCGCTTGAGCAGGATCCGGGCGCCGCCGGCGTGCTCGGAGAACCGCTCCGCCTCGGACAGCGGCGACGGACGGCCGCCGTAGTCGTGCAGCAGCCGCGACAGCTCGGCGCCGAACGCCGGATCGGCCTGGGCGGCCCGGAACTCGACCTCGATCTCGTCGAGCGCGGCGACGAGCGCCTCGGGGACGAACCGCCCGCCGTAGGGACCGAAGTGGCCGGTGCTGTCAGGGACCGCAGCAGTGTCAGGGGTAGCAGCAGTGTCGGACGTGGGATCCGCCATGGCGGACGGGTCAGAGATGGTCATTACGAAGCTCCGGTGGGAACAGGCCGGTACTGGCCGGGGAAAGGGACGACTGACGGTGGAACGTCAGCTGCGCCATCGTCCGTCCGCCACGGCACACACCATCAGCGGGCGAACCGCCATCGCCCGGCCCGTCATCGCGCGGCCCTTGGCGTGGCTGGATGCGCACCGGCGGTGACCAGGTCGGCGACCGCCTGCCGGGGATTGCCCGAGGTGACCAGGCCTTCGCCGACCAGAACCGCGTCGGCACCCGCCGCGGCGTACGTGATCAGATCGTGTGCGTCCCGCACGCCCGACTCGGCGACCTTGACGATGTCGCTCGGCAGTCCGGGAGCGATCCGCTCGAAGACCGAGCGGTCCACCTGCAGTGTCTTGAGGTTGCGGGCGTTGACACCGATGACCCGTGCCCCGGCGTCCAGCGCCCGGGAGGCCTCTTGTTCGTCGTGCACCTCGACCAGCGCCGTCATGCCGAGCGACTCGATGCGCTCGCGCAACCCGATCAGCGCGTTCTGCTTCAGGGCGGCGACGATCAGCAGGACCAGGTCGGCGCCGTGCGCGCGCGCCTCGTGCACCTGGTAGGAGCTGACGACGAAGTCCTTGCGCAGCACCGGAATCGACACCGAGGCCCGCACCGAGTCCAGGTCCGCCAGCGAGCCGCCGAAGCGGCGCTGCTCGGTGAGCACGCTGATCACCCGGGCGCCGCCGGCCTGGTACTGCCCGGCGAGATCCGAGGGCTCCGCGATCTCGGCCAGGTCTCCCTTGGACGGGCTGCGCCGCTTGATCTCGGCGATCACCGCAACCCCGGGTGCGCGGAGTGCGGCATAGGCATCCAGGGCCGGACGGGCCGCGCAGGCGGCAGCCTTGACCTGGTCGAGGTCCACCAGGGCCTCACGCGCGGCAACGTCCTCGCGCACGCCGAAGACTATGTCGTCGAGGACGTTGACCATCGGTCTCCTCGCTTCGTCTAGGTCGAGACCGGACGCATCGACCGAACCGAACCAACGCAAACGGCCGCTGTGCACCCGATGTGTTCCTCGATGTTAGCGATCAGGGATCGTCGGATCTTCACCGCGGTCCAGCCGGCGCCACGGATCGCCGGATGTCGCTACCTCGGCGGGAGCCGCGTACCTGGACGACAGGCCGGCCATCCAGGCCGCGGCGCGCGCGACGACGGCGACCCCTGCAACGGTGAGGACGACGGCCAGCACCAGCGTCAGCACCGGCCACACCGGGTACTGGTGCACCCTGATCGCACCGGTGGTCTGGCTGAGCCGGTTCCCCAGCAGTTCGGAAGCCCGGTTCCGGCCGGGCGCCCCGAGACCGCGCAAACCGTACCAGAGCGAGCCGACGCCGGCCGCGACGAGCAGCACGCCCAGCACCCGGCGCGCCCAGTCCCCGGTGACCAGGACGAGCACCGCGGTCACCAGCGCGACGACCGCCAAGCCGTTCAGCGCCGGGAATTCGGTGCGGCCGCTGACGCCCACGGCCACCGGGCCGAACGGCGGCTGGCGAGTAGCGGTCAACCGCAGCCATTGCTGGCTGGAGGTGAACACGATCCCGCCCGCGCCCACCGCGACCAGGGCGACCACGGTGGTCAGCTCCCGCCGCTGCCTCACGGGCGCAGGGTCTCGGCGTTGGCGATGGCCTGCAGCACCGCACGGGCCTTGTTCCGGGTCTCGGCCTCCTCGTTGGCGGGAACGGAGTCGGCCACCACGCCGGCGCCGGCCTGGACGTAGGCCGTTCCGCCGGTCATCACTGCCGTCCGGATCGCGATCGCCAGGTCCATGTCACCCGCGGGGTCGAAGTAGCCGACCGCGCCGGCGTAGATGCCGCGCCGCACCGGCTCGAACTGCTCCAGCAACTGCATCGCCCGGACCTTCGGCGCGCCGGAGACGGTGCCGTGCGGAAAGGCGGCCAGGAACACGTCGAAGGCGTCCTTGCCCGCTGCCACCTCGCCGGTGACGGTCGAGACGATGTGCCAGACGTGGCTGTAGCGCTCCACCACGCCGAACTCCGCCACCTCCACCGTGCCCGGCGCGCAGACCCGGCCGAGGTCGTTGCGGGCGAGGTCGACCAGCATCACGTGCTCGGCCCGCTCCTTGGGGTCGGCGAGGAGCTCGGACACCAGCGCGGCATCCTGGGCGGCGTCCGCGCCCCGTGGCCGGGTGCCGGCGATGGGATGGATGGTCGCCCGGTCGCCGGTGACGGTGACCAGCGCCTCGGGGCTGGAGCCCACGATGTCGAAGTCCTCGAAGTGCAGGAAGTACAGGTACGGCGACGGGTTCAGCGTCCGCAGCGCGCGGTAGACGTCGAAGGCGTCGGCGGTGGTCTCGGCGATGAACCGCTGCCCGGGCAGGATCTGGAACACCTCGCCGGCCCGGATGGCCTCCAGGCAGCGCTCGACCACAGCCTCGAACTCGCCCGGCCCCGAGCGTGACCGGGCCGCCTTGGGAGGCACCGTGACCAGCGGGACGACGGTCGACTCGGCCGGCCGGGCAAGGTCGTCGGCCATCGCGTCCAGGCGCCGCCCGGCGTCGGCGTACGCCTCGTCCAGGTCGGCTGTCGTCATGCCGGGATGCAGCAGCGCGTTGGCGATCAGGGTGACGGTGCAGCTGTGGTGGTCGACGGCCGCGAGGTCGGTGACCAGCAGCATCGACAGCTCCGGCAGGTTCAGCTCGTCCGGCGCGATCTCGGGCAGCGTCTCGATCCGGCGTACCACGTCGTAGCCGAGGTAGCCGACGAAGCCACCGGTCAACGGCGGCAGGCCGGGCAGCCGTGGTGCCTGGACGGCACGCCACGCGGCCGCGAGCAGCTCCAGCGGATCCCCCTCGGTGGGCAGCCCGGCGGGTACCTCACCCAGCCAGCTGCCGGCGCCACCGTTGGCGGTCAGGGTCGCCACGGCACGGACGCCGACGAACGACCAGCGCGAGAACGAGGCTCCCGGCTCGGCCGATTCCAGCAGGAAGGTGCCCGGACGGCCGCCGCTGAGCTTGCGGTACACCCCGACCGGTGTCTCGGCGTCGGCGCAGAGGGTCCGGGTGATCGGTGCCAGCAGGTGGGTACGGGCCAGTTCGGCCAGGTCCCCGCGACCGATCGCGGTCACCCCGCCACCACCGGAACCGGCATCAGCGCGCCGGCGTCGAAGCAGGTGCGGTCCCCGGTGTGGCAGGCGGCACCGACCTGGTCCACCTTCACCAGCAGGGCGTCGCCGTCGCAGTCCAGGGACACCGACCGGACGTGCTGGGCGTGGCCCGAGGTCTCCCCCTTCACCCAATACTCCTGCCGGGACCGGGACCAGTACGTGGCCCGGCCGGTTGTCAGCGTTCGGTGCAGCGCCTCGTCGTCCATCCAGCCGAGCATCAGTACCTCACCGGTGTCGTGCTGCTGCACGACCGCGGCGACCAGCCCGGCGGCATCGCGCTTGAGCCGTTTCGCGATCGTGGGGTCGAGCGCGGACGCGGGAGTCGAGGCCATACCGCGATTCTGCCGTGTCGGGCCGCGGGGCTCGGTGCGGGGCTAACCGGCGACGGAAACCGGACCGGCCGGTGGCTCCTGCTGCGTTGCCAGCGGCAGCGTCACTGTCACCGTGGTGCCGCCCTCGACCGACGAGTCGAAGCGCACCTGACCACCGTGGGCCTGCACGATCTGCGCCACGATGGCCATCCCGAGGCCGCTGCCGCCCTTGGCCCGGCTGCGCGCCTTGTCCGCGCGCCAGAACCGCTCGAAGACGTGCGAGGCCTCGTCCGGGCTCAGGCCCGGGCCGGCGTCGGTCACGCTCAGCGCCACCGTCGGCCCCTGCTGGGTGCGCCCGCCCACCGCCTCCAGCCGGATCGGCCCGTCCTGGGTGTGCGCGGCGGCGTTGGTGGTCAGGTTGATCAGCACCCGCAGCAGCTGGTCGCGGTCCCCGGTCACCACCAGGCCGCCGGAGTCCAGCACGGTGAGTTCTCGCTCGGGATGGGCGGCACGGACGGCCCGCGCGGCCTCGGACAGCAACTGGTCGACCTCGACCGGCTCCCGGCGGAGCACCGTGCCCTGATCCCCCCGAGCGAGGACGAGCAGGTCCTCGACCAGCCGCGACATCCTGGTGCCCTCCACCTCGATCCGGCGCATCGAGTCGTCCGGGGCGTCGGTGGGCTGCGCGCGCATCCGGGCGAGCTCGGCGTACCCGCGGATGGAGGTCAGCGGGGTACGCAGCTCGTGCGAGGCGTCGGCCAGGAACTGCCGCATCCGCTCCTCGCTGCGCAGCCGGGCCGCGAACTCGCTTTCCACCGCCTGCAACAGGGTGTTCATCGACGACGCGACCTGGCCGACCTCGGTCGACGGATCCGCGTCGGGCACCCGGCGGTCCAGGCCGGAGCCGTCCGGACCGAGCTCCGCGGTCACCTCCTGCGCGGTGCGGGTCACCCGGTGCAGCGGCCGCAGACCCGCCCGGACACCCCACATGGTCAGTGCCGCGGCAAGCGCCACCGCCGCGGCACCGATGGCCACTTCCAGCAGCAGCAGCCGGTGCAGCGTGTCCTGGACGTCGTGGATGGACAGGCCGACCACCAGGACGCCGGGCACCACGTCCGCGCCCAGCCCCTGGTCCGCCGAGGTGTTCGAGAACTGGGCGCCTACCGAGGTGACCCGCAAGTCGATGCCGTCCGTCGTGGTGACCGTCCGCATCTTGTTCGGATGCTCGGCAAGGGTGCGGCGGTCGCCCGCGCTGAGCGCGAGCGGGTGGATGAGCAGGTCGTTGGGGACCGTCACCAGCACCGTGCCGTCATCGGAAAGGCCGGCGAACCACACGTTCTGTGCGCCCGGCGGCGCGGTGCTCGGCCGTAGTGCGTAGTCCAGGTACCGGTTGATGTTGGACGTCTGGGCCACCGAGGCCAGCTGGTCGTCCAGCCGTGCGGTCAGGAACGGCGCGAGGGCGCTGTAGGTGGCGAAGCCGATCAGGACGACCAGCAGCGTCACCAGGCCGACGACGCCGCACACCAGCCGGCCGGTCAGGGTGCGCAGTACGCCGACCCGGCCCAGCGGGGCGAGCACCTGGGCACGCCAGTGCTGCCAACCGGACCGCCGAGGCGCAGGCTCCGATGGCGGCACGTCCCGCGTCGCGACAGGCGGCCATGGGTGCTGCGGATCGGCGGGTTGGCTCACCCTCGCGGCGCCTTGATCACATAGCCGGCGCCACGAACGGTGTGGATCAGCTTCGGGTCCACGCTGTCGATCTTGCGGCGCAGGTAACCGATGTACAGCTCGACGATGTTCGACTGGCCCTGGAAGTCGTACTTCCACACCCGGTCCAGGATCTGTGCCTTGGACAGCACCACCCGCTCGTTGCGCATCAGGTAGCGCAGCAGCTCGAACTCGGTGGCCGTCAGGTGGATCTCTGCACCGGCGCGGGTGACCTCGTGGCTGTTCTCGTCCAGCTCGAGATCAGCGACCCGCAGCACGCCGTCACGGTCCACGTCGGCCTGGGTGCGCCGCAACACGGCGTGCACCCGGGCCAGCAGCTCCTCGACGCTGAAGGGCTTGACCACGTAGTCGTCCGCGCCCGAGCGCAGGCCCGCCACCCGGTCGGTCGCGGTGTCGCGCGCGGTCAGGAAGATCACCGGCACCGCGGAGCCGGCCGAGCGCAGGTGCTGCAGCACGGCATGACCGTCCAGGCCCGGCATCATCACGTCGAGCACCACCAGATCCGGGTCGTGCTCGGCCACGGCCGCCAGCGCGGAATGCCCGTTGTCGGCGGTGACCGCCTCGAAACCGTCGAACCTCAGTGCCGACGCCACCAGGTGCACCACGTTCTCTTCGTCATCGACCACCAGCACCCGGCGCTTGGTGCGCGGCACCACTGAAGGCTGCGGAGAGTGCGCCGATTGGGCGGGTTGTGCGGCAGAAACGGAACTCGACATGATCCGAGGGTCCCGCTTGGGAGTATGCACACCATGAGCTTTCACTGTGCATGACCTGTGCGCCAGCACCAGCCCACCGGTCCACGCGCCCTGATCGTCACCGACGTCACCGGACCGTGACGCCGGCCGCCGCCAAGCCTGCCTTGACCGCGCCGACGGTGAGGTCGCCGAAGTGGAACACGCTCGCCGCGAGGACGGCGTCCGCGCCGGCGGCGACGGCCGGGGGGAAGTGCTCGACCGCACCGGCACCGCCGCTGGCGATGATCGGCACCCCGACGACCGATCGGACGAGCTCGATGAGCGCGAGGTCGAAACCTTCCTTGGTGCCGTCGGCGTCCATGGAGTTGAGCAGGATCTCGCCCGCCCCCAGGTCGGCGGCGCGCCGGGCCCAGTCCACGGCGTCGATGCCGGTGCCACGCCGGCCGCCGTGCGTGGTCACCTCGAACCCGGACCGGGTCGGCTCGCTGTCCGCGGGCACCCGGCGGGCGTCCACGGACAGCACCAGTACCTGCCGGCCGAACCGGTTCGCGATCTCGGTGAGCAGCTGTGGACGGGAGATGGCCGCGGTGTTCACGCCGACCTTGTCCGCGCCGGCGCGCAGCAGCGCGTCCACGTGGTCGGCCGACCGGATACCGCCACCGACGGTGAGCGGGATGAATACCTGCTCGGCGGTGCGCCGGACGATGTCGAGGGTGGTCTCGCGCCCGGCGGACGAGGCGGTGATGTCGAGGAAGGTCAGCTCGTCGGCGCCCTCGGCGTCATAGCGGCGGGCCAGCTCCACCGGATCGCCGGCGTCGCGCAGCCCGCTGAAGTTGACGCCCTTCACCACCCGTCCGGCGTCGACGTCCAGGCACGGGATCACCCGCACAGCCACGGTCACGGCTGGATTCCCGGTGCCCCGACCGCTTGCAGCGCCTCGGGCAGGGTGAAGGCGCCGGCGTACAGGGCCTTTCCGACGATCGCTCCCTCGACCCCGATCGAGGTCAGGGCGGCGAGCACGCGCAGATCGTCCAGGGACGAGACACCGCCGGAGGCGACCACGGGCCGGTCGGTGGCCGCGCAGACCGTACGGAGCAGCTCCACGTTCGGGCCGGTCAGGGTGCCGTCGCGGTGCACGTCGGTCACCACGTACCGGGCGCAGCCGTCGGCGTCCAGGCGCGCCAGCGTCTCGTACAGGTTTCCGCCCTCAGAGGTCCAGCCCCGGGCCGCCAGGGTCGTGCCCCGGACGTCCAGGCCGACCGCGATCTTGTCGCCGTGCTCGGCGATGGCGGCCCGGACCCAGTCCGGTGACTCCAGGGCGGCCGTGCCCAGGTTCACCCGGGCGCACCCGGTGTCCAGGGCCGCCTTGAGCGAGGCGTCGTCGCGAATGCCGCCGGACAGCTCCACCGCAACGTCCAGCCGCCCGACCACCTCGGCCAGCAGCTCGCGGTTGCTGCCCCGGCCGAAGGCCGCGTCCAGGTCGACCAGGTGAACCCACTTCGCGCCGCCGGACTGCCACGCCAGCGCCGCGTCCAGCGGGCTGCCGTAGGACGTCTCGGTGCCGGCCGCGCCCTGGACCAGGCGCACGGCCTTGCCATCGGCGACATCGACGGCGGGCAGCAGCACCAGGTTCACTTCTTGCTCCGATCAAGGAAGGCAGCGGCCAGGGCCGGGGTGGCGATCGAGGCGATCAACAGCACGCCGATCACCATGGTGAGAGAGCGGGTCATCGAGTACGTGATGACCACGACGACCAGCAGCGTGGACGCGATGGCGGCCCGGCGCTCCCGCTTGCGGATGCTCAGCGCGCTGGTGCTGCGGGGGCGGCGGCGCGTACGGGTGGGCAACAACCGGCGTCGCTGCCTGCGCTTCGCGCGCTTGTCGCGGTCGGCGCCCTGTTCGGAAAGCCTGAGCGCCGCCGTGCTCTCGCGCTCGGCCCGCCGCCGGGCGCGGTCCTTGCTCACGCGTCCACAGCCTGCCGCGGAAGACCGGCGGCAGCCGCGCTCACAGCGTGCCCAGCCAGTTCTTCAGCAGCCGCGCGCCCTCGTCGCCGGACTTCTCCGGATGGAACTGGGTGGCAGAAAGCGTCGGTGACTCGACCGCGGCGACGAAGCTCTCGCCGTGCACCGCGGTGGTCGGCAGGTAGCCGGAGCTGGCGGGCTCGCGAAGCGCGTAGGAGTGCACGAAGTAGAACCGCGCCCGCGGGTCCATGCCGGCGAACAGCACCGAATCCGACGGCGGCTGCACCGTGTTCCAGCCCATGTGCGGAACGATCGGTGCCCGCAGCGGCTCGACCCGACCCTCCAGCAAGCCGAGACCGGGAGTCTCGACGCCGTGCTCGACGCCGGTCTCGAACAGCACCTGCATGCCGACGCAGATGCCCAGCACCGGACGCCCCGCAGCGACCCGCTTCTTCAGGATCTCGCGAGCGCCGACCGCCTCCAGCCCGGCCATGCAGGCGGCGAAGGCGCCGACCCCGGGCACCACCAGGCCGTCCGCCTCGATCGCGGCGGCAGAATCGGAGCTCAGTTCCACCTGTGCCCCGGCCCGCTCCAGTGCCCGGACGGCGGAGCGGAGGTTGCCCGATCCGTAGTCCAGGACGACGACGCCGCTCACCGCTACAGCACCCCCTTCGTGGACGGCACGCCCTGTTGCCGGGGGTCCAGCTCGACAGCAGCGCGCAAGGCACGAGCCACCGCCTTGTACTGGGCCTCGGTGATGTGGTGCCAGTCCCGTCCGGCGTGCACGGTCACGTGCAGGGCGACGCGCGCGTGGTGGGTGAAGGACTCGAACACGTGCCGGGTCAGCGTGGTGGCGTAGGAGGTGTCCCGCCCGATCAGGTACGGCGGCGCGCCCTCCGGCTCGTTGTGCACCAGGTAGGGCCGCCCGGACAGGTCCACCGCGGCCGACACCAGCGCCTCGTCCATCGGGATCACCGCATCGCCGAAGCGGCGGGTGCCGGCCTTGCTGCCGGCAGCCTCGGCGAAGGCCTGCCCGAGCGCGATGGCCGCGTCCTCGACAGTGTGGTGCGAGTCGATGTGCAGGTCCCCCGCCACCTGCACCGTCAGGTCGAACAGGCCGTGTTTGCCGAACGAGCTCAGCATGTGGTCGAAGAACCCGACGCCGGTCGAGATGTCGGTGCTGCCCGAGCCGTCCAGGTCGATCTCGACCAGCACCTTGGTCTCGGCGGTCTGCCGCGCGACGCTTCCGGTCCGGCTCACGTGTGGTCTCCCATCCTCGGGTCGAGCAGGTCTTTCGCCACCTCGGAGAGCGCCGTCCGGAAGGCTCGCATCTCGTCCCGGGTGCCGATGGAGACCCGCAGCCAGCCGTCCGGCCCCGTCTCGCGGATCAGCACGCCGCGGTCGAGCAGGCCCTGCCAGACGGCGTGCCGGTCGGCGAACGTGCCGAACAGCACGAAGTTCGAGTCGGATTCTGCCGCCCGCAGCCCGACGGCACGCAGCCAGCTCACCGTATCGTCACGCTCGACCCGCAGGGTGTCGACCGTGGCCAGCAGCTCGGCGCTGTGTGCGAGCGCCGCCCGCGCGGTCGCCTGTGCCACCGCGGACAGGTGATAGGGCAGCCGGACGATCCGGACGGCGTCCACGACCGCGGCCGCGGCGGCCAGGTAGCCCAGCCGCCCTCCGGCCAGGGCGAATGCCTTGCTCATCGTCCGGGTGACGACCAGCTCGGGATGCTCGGCCAGCAGGGTCAGCGCGCTGGGCACGCCCGCCCGGCGGAACTCCGCGTACGCCTCGTCGACCACCACCACGCCGGGCGCGGCATCCAGCACCACCCGGACGTCGTCCAGCGGCAGCGCCGTTCCGGTCGGGTTGTTGGGCGAGGTCAGGATGATCACCGACGGCTGGTGCTCGGCGATGAGCTCGGCGGCGTGGCGCAGGTCGAGGCTGAAGTCGGTGTTGCGCCGGCCGGCCACCCACGTCGTATGGGTGTTTCGGGCGTACTCCGGGTACATCGAATACGTCGGCGCGAACGACACCGCGGTGCGGCCGGGGCCACCGAAGGCCTGCAGCAGCTGCTGCATGATCTCGTTCGACCCGTTGGCGGCCCAGAGCTGCGACGGCTGCAGCTCGACGTCGGCGTCAGCATTCAGAAAGGCCGCGAGATCCGCGCGCAGTGGCAGGAACTCCCGGTCCGGATAGCGATTCAGGGTCGTGGCGGCTTCGGCCACCGCCGCGGCGATCGCCGCCACGACGTTCCCGGACGGGGGGTAGGGGTTTTCGTTGACGTTGAGCTGGACCGGCACGACGAGCTGCGGGGCGCCGTAGGGCAGCTCTCCCCGTAACTCGTCACGCAGCGGCAGGTCGGCCAGCTCGCTTCTGGCCGAGCCGCCCCGGACGTCGGCGCTCATCCGGGCATGCGGGCCGCGACGGCCGCGCCGTGGGCGGGCAGGTCCTCGGCCTCGGCCAGTGCGATCACCAGCGGCGCGACGTCGAGCAGGGCGTCGCGGCTGTACTCGACCAGGTGCACGCCCTTGAGGAAGGACTGCACGCTCAGACCGGAGGCGTGCCGGGCGGTGCACCCGGTGGGCAGCACGTGGTTGGACCCGGCGCAGTAGTCACCGAGCGACACCGGCGAATGGGCACCGACGAACACGCACCCGGCACTGCGGACTCGTTCGGCGCGTTCCCGGGCGTCGGCGGTGATCACTTCCAGGTGCTCGGCGGCGTAGGCGTTCACGACATCCAGCCCCTGCTCCAGGTCTGCCACCAGGACGACTGCCGACTGCGGTCCGGACAGCGCCGTCTGCACCCGCTGGACGTGCTTGGTCTCGGCTACCAGCCGGGTCACCTCGTCGTTGACCGCATCGGCGAGCGCGGCGGAGTCCGTGACCAGTACCGAGGCGGCGGCGGGGTCGTGCTCGGCCTGGCTGATCAGGTCGGCGGCGACGTGGACCGGGTCGGCGGTCTCGTCCGCCAGGATGGCGATCTCGGTGGGACCTGCCTCGGCGTCGATGCCGACGACGCCGCGCAGCAACCGCTTGGCGGCGGCGACATAGATGTTGCCCGGGCCGGTGATGACGTCAACCGCTTCGATGTCCAGCTCGTCGTCGCCGTAGGCCAGCAGCGCCACGGCCTGGGCGCCGCCGACCGCGTACACCTCGTCCACGCCGAGCAGCTCGCAGGCCGCGAGGATGGTGGGGTGCGGCAGGCCGCCGAACTCCTTCTGGGCCGGCGAGACCACGACCAGCGACGGCACGCCCGCAGCCTGGGCCGGAACGACGTTCATCACGACCGAGGACGGGTAGACCGCGATGCCGCCGGGGACGTAGAGCCCCACCCGATCCACCGGAATCCACTTCTCGGTCACGGTGCCACCCGGCACCACCTCGACGGCCACCGTCTCACGGCGCTGGTGCTCGTGCACGATCTGGGTACGCCGGATCGACTCTTCCAGGGCCGTCCGGATCGCCGGGTCGAGGTCCGCCAGCGCCTGCGCCAGGGCGGCCCGGGGAACCCGCGGATCGGCCACGTCCACGCCGTCGAACCGGAGGGTGGCGGCACGGGCGGCGGCGTAACCACGCTCCCGGACGGCTTCGACAATGGGGCTGACGGCGGCCAGGGCGGCGTCGACGTCCATGGCGGCTCGGGGCAGCACTCGCCGCAGAGTCCGGGCGCTGGTGCGTTCGGCGGTGAGATCGACTCGGCGCAGCATGTGGCCAGTCTAGATAGCGCTGCAATCGCGCCGATCAGCGCGCCGGTGGCCTTGATCGGCCGTACGGTGTGGCTGTGTCCCACCCCTCCGCCGGCAGGTCAGAAGAGCTGCCGCTCTTCCCGCTGGGCACCGTCCTGGTGCCGGGGATGCGGCTGTCCCTGCACGTGTTCGAGCCCCGTTACCGGCAGCTGGTGGCCGACCTGCTCGGCGGCGAGGGTGCCCGCGCGCCCGAGTTCGGGGTGGTGGCGCTGCGCCAGGGCTGGGAGGTCGGCGAGCTCAAGGACGTCTACGGCGTCGGAACGACCGCTCGGGTGACTGATGTGCTTCCGCATACCGATGGCCAGTGTGACCTGTCCGCGGTCGGGGACCGACGGTTCGTGATCGAGAGCCTGGACACCGGTTCCCATCCGTACCTGGTGGCGACGGTGCGGCGGCTGCCGGAGACGGACGGGGCGCTGAAGCCCGGAGCGGTGGCCGCGGTGCGGCGCGCCCTGGAGGCCCATCTCCAGGCGCTGGACGAGCTGGACATCGAGTTCACCGAGCAGCGATCCGAGCTGAGCACGCCCGTGGACGCCCAGGAGCTGTCCTACGCCGTGGCCAACCTGGTGTCGCTGCCGCTGTCCGATCGTCAGACCCTGCTTGCCACACCCGACACGGCGACCCGACTGAGCTGCGCGCGCTCGGTGCTGCGCCGCGAGACCGAGCTCCTGCGCACGCTCCAGGCGGTGCCGGCGACCGCGGCGACGTTCCGAACCGATTTCGGCTCGAGCTGAGCGAGGTCGTTGTTGGCATGCGGTCAGCCGGCGACCTGCACCGGCGGCCGCGGCTGCCGGTGCAGGTCGGGGTTGGCGGTCAGACCGGCCAGAGCGGTGTACGCCAGGACCGCGATCAGCGCCTGCAACCAGATCACCGGTGAGGCGTGCAGGGTCAGCGGTGGGGAGATGGCCGAGTTGACCCGGCCGGTGTTCGAGCCGGCGGCGAACAGCTGGCCGACCGTCCGCCCGAGCAGCGAGCTGAGCACACCGCCGACCGTCAGGGCGACCAGCGGAGCGGGACCGCGCAGGTTCCGAAGCCCCCAGGCGGCGATGCCGAACACCAGGCCGGCCACCAGCGACAGCACGACGAACCTGCCGTCGCCGGCGATCTGCGACTCCGTCTCGTCCGGAATGAGCACGGAGCCGCCGCTGCCGTTGGAGACGAGATAAGCGACGGTCTTCGGTGCCCAGTGCAGCCAGATCACGCCGATCAGCACACCCGTGACGAGCTGACCCAGAACGATCAATGCCAAGGGGCGCCAGTTCACTGCCCGCAGCCGATCCGCGAACTCGACGGACTCGGCTTCGTCGGCGTGGGGGTCGAGATCGGCGTCGGGGTCGAGATCGGCGGCGTGGCTCATCTGCTCTCCGGGTCGGCTGGTGCATGGGCGGCGCTGCCCGGACGGGTCGTGGACGCGCCCTGCTGGGGCTGCGCGTTGGGTGCAACGGTAAGCCGCTGGTCGGCGAAGACCGCACTCGGCGTCCGCCAGATGCCCGGTTCGACCAGCGGGCTGGCCGGCAGCAGCACCAGTGCGGCGGCTTCGCCGAGGATGATCCGGCCGGTGCGCCGGCGCATTCCACCGGCGGTCGCGGACCACTCGGTCGCGGCCCGCAGAGCGCCGAGGCGGCCGAGTCCGGCGTCGGCGAGGCGGTCCAGCTCACGGGGATCCACTCCCGGCCGGGTGCCGGAATTGCCGAGTCCGGTGCCGTAGCGCACCTGGACGCCGGCGGCGATCAGGTCCGCGGCGTTGGCAGCCGCCGCGCGTCCGGTGCCGGCGGAGAAGAACGTCTGCAACGTCGAGGTGACGCTCAGGCTGCTTGCCGCGATCCGGTCGATGAGCGCCGGGGACAGCCGCTCCGTCGGAGTGTGGGCGAGTTCGTCGACCCGGGCCGCCAGTGCCCGCTCCACCATCGTCACGGTGAGCGCATGGGCGACCGTGGGCAGGCCGGCGGCGTGGGCGGCGTCCACGATCGCGCGCACGACGGCCGGGGCGGGTGCCGCCCAGCCGGCACCGCCGCCGTCGAGGGCGATCTTCACGACATCGATTCCCTCGGCGGCCAGGCGCTGAACCGCCCACCGGGCGTGCGTCGGAGAAGTCACGGGTTCCGCGAAGCCATCCGGTCCCCCGCTCCGCGATGGACAGCCGTCGATGGCTGTGAAAATCGGGCCGCTGACAGCGATGAACGGCGATCCCGGTGGGGGTGGGCGGTGGCCGGTTCGCCAGCGGATGGCCAGCCGGGACGGAGCGCCGAGATCGCGTACGCCCACGACACCGGTGTGCAGCTGCCCAGCCAGTTCCGGCTCGGCGTCCGGTGCCGCACTCTTACTGAAGAGGTGCACGTGCGCGTCCACGATGCCCGGGACGATCCAGTGATTCGGGCCGCCGAGCACGAGCAGGTCCGCCGGCAGCACCGACCGGTCGTCACCGAGGTGGCTCACGTGGCCGGACCCGTCGAGCACCACGACGCCAGGTGCCGGCTCGCTGTCGCCGCCGGTCCACACCGTGCCCACGAAGGCCACGCCACGGCTGGGCGCCCCAGCTCGGCCAGGACGATGCGAGCGGATCACGTCCAGGCCTGTCCGGGCCCGGTGGGTGAGTTGGGTTACCCGCCCAGTCAGTGCGGCGGCCCGGCCGGTCAGCGCCGAGCCGACTCCACGCGGCCGAGGACCACCTGGTTCGCTGGGCTCCGCGTCGTCGCCGGTCACCCAGCCATCTTGTCAGCCGTGCGGTAATTTCCGCGGCCCCGCAAGGCATTGCGACGAAAAGCGAGCGGTGTACGTCGGGCTGAGCAGCTTGGCCGGCCGCTTTCCGACCGGTGGGTACCTCAGTGCCTGAACACCGACGGGTCGCTGCGCAGCAGGACGTGCAACTCGTCCACGCTGCTGGCGGGAACCACCTTGGCAAGATCGATCCGGGTCAGCGCCTGCAGGGTTCGGGCACGTTTGAGCGGCCGGATCAGGCGCAGGACGATCAGTAGTGGACCCCACGGGTGACTGGGCAGGCCGACCCGGCGTAGCTCCTGTCGCAGGCCGCGCCGGGTCCGGCCGACCATGGCGGCGACGCGGGGCTCCAACGGCCCCAGCAGCTCGGAGCCGGACAAGCGCCGCTGGATCGCGGCGAGCACCGCCCGGATCAGGAGCACCACGACCGCGACCAGCCCGATCAGGACAGCGAGGATCCTGAAGCCCCCGAGCCAGCACAGCAGAGCAACCAACAGGATGGCGATACCGGTCGCGGACACCGTCCGGACGATCGACGCGCCCAACGCACGGGTCAGCAGGTACCGGCGGAGCACCCGCTGAGAGACGTCACTGCCCTTGCGGAAGTCGCCGACGTCGTACGCCCGCTCACCGGTGACCGGCCGCCCGGAGGCAGGGCCGCCGGCACGTCGCGGTCGGCCAGGAACGATCTCGTAGCTCATGTCCACTCAACGAACCAGAGTTCCGTTCAGTTCTCGGCTGATGGTGCTTCCGGGGTAACGCCGCTTCAGGCGGCGACCGCGTTCGGGCCGAGCAGCGCCTTGAGATCGCCCATCAGCGCCTGGGAGGCGTGCACCCGGAGCTGGTCGGGCAGCCGCATCACGTGGCGGTGGCCGAAGCCTAGTTCCAGGTGCACCTCCGTCGTTCCAGGATGAGAGGCGAGCACCTCCCGCAGCCGCTCGATCACCATGGGCGTGGCGCGGGCCTGGTCGACCGTGATCTTGATCGGCCCGCGAGGGCCCTCGCTCAGGTTCGGCACCGTCAGATCCGATCCGATCATCCGGATGGCGTCCTCCCGGCTGTCGACCCTGCCCTTGATCACCACGATCGCGTCCTCGGCGATCTGCATGCCGACCTGGGTGTACGAGGCGGGGAAGAACAGCACCTCGACGGCGCCCTCGAGGTCTTCCAGGGTGACCTGTGCCCAGGGCTTGCCGTCCTTGGTCATTCGCCTCGTGACGGTCGACAGGATGCCCGCGACCGTGATCAGCTGGCCGTCGTTGACCGCGTCCGTCTGCAGGTCGGCGATGCTCACCTCGGACGCCGACCGCAGGATGTGCTCGACGCCGAGAAGCGGGTGGTCGCTGACGTACAGGCCTAGCATCTCGCGCTCGAAGTTGAGCAGGACGGACTTGTCCCACTCCCCCTCCGGCACCCGGACCGCGAACACGTCGGTGTCGCTGACCGCTTCCTCGGTGCCGAAGCTGAACAGGTCGAACTGGCCGATCGCCTCGGCGCGCTTGGTGCCGACGACGGCATCCACGGACTGCTCGTACACCTGGATCAGGCCCTTGCGGGTGTGCCCCAGGGAGTCGTAGGCCCCCGACTTGATCAGGGCCTCGATGGTGCGCTTGTTGCAGGCAACCGCGTCGACCTTGCGCAGGTAGTCGGCGAAGTCGGTGAAGGCCGACTTCGCCTTGCGCGACGTGGTGATCGAGGTGACGACGTTGCCACCGACATTGCGGACTGCCGACAAGCCGAAGCGGATGTCGGTGCCGGTCGGGGTGAAGTCGGCGTCGGAGGAGTTCACGCACGGCGGCAGCACCTTGATGCCCATCCGCCGGCACTCGGCGAGGTAGATCGCCATCTTGTCCTTGTCATCCTTGACCGAGGTGAGCAACGCGGCCATGTACTCGGCCGGAAAGTTGGCCTTGAGGTAAGCGGTCCAGTATGAGACCAGGCCGTAGGCGGCAGAGTGCGCCTTGTTGAAGGCGTAGTCGGAGAACGGCAGCAGGATGTCCCACAGCGTCTTGATCGCGGCGGCGGAGTAGCCGTTGGCCGACATGCCGGCGGAGTACTTCTCATACTGCGCGTCCAGTTCTGACTTCTTCTTCTTGCCCATTGCCCGGCGCAGCAGATCCGCGGCCCCCAGGGAGAACCCGGCCACCTTCTGCGCGATGGCCATGACCTGCTCCTGGTAGACGATCAGACCATAGGTGTCGCCCAGAATCTCGCCCAGCGGCTCTTCCAGTTCGGGATGGATCGGCACGACGGGCTTGCGCTCGTTCTTGCGGTCGGCGTACTCGTTGTGGGAGTTGGCGCCCATCGGGCCGGGCCGGTACAGCGCTCCGACCGCGGAGATGTCCTCGAAGTTGTCGGGCCGCATCGACCGCAGCAGCGCCCGCATCGGACCACCATCGAGCTGGAAGACGCCCAGCGTGTCACCGCGCGCGAGCAGCTCGAAGGTCTTCGGATCATCCAGCGTCAGGTCTTCCAGCACGACCGTCTGGTCGCGGTTGGCCCTGACGTTGTGCAGCGCATCGTCGAGCACGGTGAGGTTTCGCAACCCCAGGAAGTCCATCTTGATCAGGCCGAGGCTCTCACAGGACGGGTAGTCGAACTGGGTGATCACGGCGCCGTCGGCCTCACGGCGCATGATCGGGATGACGTCGATCAGCGGGTCGCTGGACATGATCACACCCGCCGCGTGCACGCCCCACTGGCGCTTGAGGCCCTCGAGCCCCTTTGCGGTGTCGACAACCCGCTTGACCTCGGGATCGGCCTCGTACAGGGACCGGAACTCACCGCCCTCGCCGTACCGGTTGTGGTCCTTGTCGAAGATCTTCGACAGTGGAACGTCCTTGCCCATCACCGGCGGCGGCATCACCTTGGTGACCCGGTCCCCCATGGCGAAGGGGTAGCCCAGTACCCGGGCGGCGTCCTTGACCGCCTGCTTGGCCTTGATGGTGCCGTACGTGACGATCTGCGCAACGCGCTCCTCGCCGTACTTCTCGGTGACGTAGCGGATCACCTCACCGCGCCGGCGCTCGTCGAAGTCGACGTCGAAGTCGGGCATCGAGACGCGGTCGGGGTTGAGGAACCGCTCGAAGAGCAGGCCGTGCCGCAGCGGGTCGAGGTCGGTGATCCGCATGGCGTAGGCGACCATGCTGCCGGCGCCCGAGCCACGTCCCGGACCGACCCGGATGCCGTTCTCTTTCGCCCAGTTGATGAAGTCCGCCACGACGAGGAAGTAGCCGGGGAAACCCATCTGGACAATGACGCCGCTTTCGAAGTCGGCGCGCTTGCGGACCTCGTCCGGGATGCCGTTGGGGTAGCGGTGCAGCAGTCCCTTCTCGGTCTCTTTGATGAACCAGGACTGCTCGTTCTCGCCCTCGGGAACCGGAAAGCGCGGCATGTAGCTCTTGCTCTCGTCGAAGGTGACCTCGCACCGTTCGGCGATGAGCAGGGTGTTGTCGCAGGCCTCGCGCAGGTCGTACTTGTCGGCCCAGAGGGAACGCATCTCGGCCGGCGACTTCAGGTAGAAGTCCTTGGCGTCGAACTTGAACCGGTTGGAGTCCTGCATCGTCTTGCCGGATTGCACACACAGCAGCACCTCGTGCGCGTCGGCGTCCTCGGCGCGGGTGTAGTGCAGGTCGTTGGTGGCGATCATGGGAAGCCCGAGGTCTTTTCCGAGCTTCAGCAGACCGTCGCGGACCCGGCTCTCGATTCCGAGGCCGTGGTCCATCAGCTCCAGGAAGAAGTTGTCCTTGCCGAAGATATCCCTGAATTCGGCGGCACTCTGCCGGGCGTTCTCGTAGTTGCCGATCCGCAGCCAGGTCTGGATCTCACCCGACGGGCAACCGGTCGTGGCGATCAGTCCCTGGGCGTACTCGTGCAGCAGCTCGCGGTCAGCCCGCGGCTTGTAGAAGAAGCCCTCGAGGCTGGACCGGCTGGAGAGCCGGAACAGGTTGTGCATGCCGGCGGTGTTCTCGGCCAACAGAGTCATGTGGGTGAAGGCGCCCGCGCCAGACACATCGTCCTGGCCGCCGGCGTTCCAGCGGACTCTGGTGCGCTCGCCGCGGTGGGTGTTCGGAGTGAGGTAGGACTCCAGCCCGATGATGGGCTTGACGCCGTTCGCCTTGGCCTTCTTGTAGAAATCGTAGGCACCGAAGACGTTGCCGTGGTCGGTCATTGCCAGGGCGGGCATGCCCATCCGTGCTGTCTCTGTGAACAGGTCGTCCAGCCGTGCGGCACCGTCGAGCATGGAGTACTCGGTGTGGTTGTGCAGGTGCACGAAGGAGTCAGTCGAGCCTGCGGCAGTCACAGCGGTGCCCTCATCTTTCGTTCGGGTGGCGCCCATCGTTCGGGCTGGCCAGCGGGTTTGATTCTGCACCCGGGCACCGACAACCTTCCGCAGGGCCAGCTCGATCCGCGAGTCTCTCGACCTGCTATCGAGGCTTGCTGTCAGCGCCGGTGGACGACCGGCTTGGGGTCGGTTGCAGCCCGCTACCGGACCGACTCCCGACCGGTTTTGTCCGTGGGCTGTGACAGCATGGACGCATGTCGATTATCAAGATCAACGCCATTACCGTCGCCGCGGACAGCGGGGACGAACTGGCCAAGCGCTTCGCCGCTCGCGCCGGTGCCGTCGACGGCCAAGAGGGTTTCGAGGGCTTCGAACTGCTGCAGCCGACCGATGGCCGCACGACCTGGCTCGTGATCACCCGCTGGCGAGACGAGGACGCCTTCAACGCCTGGGTGAACTCGCCGGCGTTCGGTCAGGGCCACAAGTCCGAGGGCGCGCACGCCGAGACGCCTGCCGGCGAGCAGCCGAAGCGGCCGGTGGGCGTGAGCAGCCAGTTGTGGTCCTATGTCGTCTCCGGCGGATCGATGGTCTGAGCCGCCGCGGTGGCCGATAGCCACGGTTGGGATGCGTGCCCAGCCACGGTTTGGATGCGGCCCGCAGCCATGGCTGCGCCAGTGCGAACACGACCTTCGGCTCCCCCGGCAGGCACAGGACGAACGCGCCATCGCCACCGTGAGAACCGCCATCAAAACCACCCACCAGGAACGACAACGCCAACTCGCCCACCGCAAAGACCCCACCAGGCCACCGTTCTGACGCAGACCGATCGCGGCGATCCAACCCAGCCACCCGCACTCCCACGTCCGAAATCGGCGCAGGTCAGAACTCGTGCGCCATGACAGAGTTCAGCCGCGCCGCCAGCTCAGCACCCGCGCCACGGTTCAGGACTCGGCGTCCAGGACATCCAGCGCGTGCTGCAGATCGTCCGGAAACGGCGAGACGACCTGGATCCACTCCCCCGTCGCGGGATGGTGGAAGCCGAGCGACCGGGCGTGCAGCCACTGCCGCGCCAGGCCCAGCTTGCGGCTGAGTACCGGATCGGCCCCGTACAGGGTGTCACCGCAGCAGGGGTGCCGCAGCGCCGCCAGGTGCACCCGGATCTGGTGCGTCCGGCCCGTCTCCAGCCGGACGTCGAGCAGCGACGCCGCCCGGTAGGCCTCCACGGTCTCGTAATGGGTCACGCTCGGCCGGCCACCGGCCACCACCGCGAACTTCCAGTCCGAGGACGGATGCCGGTCGATCGGTGCGTCGATGGTCCCGCTGCTCGGGTCAGGATGCCCCTGCACCAGCGCCGAGTACAGCTTCTCGACCGTGCGCTCCTTGAATGCCCGCTTCAGCACCGTGTACGCCAGCTCGCTCTTGGCCACCACCATCGCACCGGTGGTGCCGGCGTCCAGGCGATGCACAATGCCCTGCCGCTCCGCCGCTCCGGACGTCGACATCCGCAGCCCCATCGCGGCCAGCCCCTGCACCACCGTCGGGCCCTCCCAGCCGATGCTCGGGTGCGCGGCCACACCCACCGGCTTGTCGACCACGACGATGTCGTCGTCCTGGTACAGGATCTTCAGCCCGTTCACCACCATCGGCGGAGCCTTCGCCAGGTCGACCAGCTCAGGAATGGTGATCTCCAGCCACGACCCGCCGTGCACGCGTTCCGACCGCGCCGGAATCCCTCCGTCCAGGGTCACCGCGCCATCATCGATCAGGGTCGCGGCCGCGGACCGGGACAGCCCGAACAACCGGGAGATGGCCACGTCCAGCCGCAGGCCCTCCAGCCCGTCGGGGACCGGCATCATCCGCGGCTCAGCCATCGGATGACGCAGGCTTCTCCGACACCGCATCGCTCTGCGGCAGCTCGTGGTTCCGCGCTCCGTTGAAGTCAACCCCGAGCAGCGACAGCGCCACGGCCGTCGCGCCGCCGATCACGATGGCCGAATCGGCCAGGTTGAAGATCGGCCACACATGCCCGTCATTGGCGAACAACGAGATCCAGTCGACCACATGGCCCTTGCCCGGCGACGGCGCGCGAAAGAGCCGGTCGATCAGATTGCCCAGCGCCCCGCCGAGCACCAACCCCAGCGCGATCGCCCACCCCCGGGACGTCAGCCGCCGCGCCGCCCGGGCGATGACCACGACCACGATCACCGAGATGATCGTCAGGACGACGGTGGCCCCCGTGCCGACCGAGAACGCTGCCCCGCTGTTGCGCGTCTGCACCAGGTACACGGCACCGCCGAGCAACCGGGTGCCCGCGTCCTGGGGCTTGATGTGCGCGACGACCAGGATCTTGCTGATCAGGTCCGCGACCAGGGCGATCACGGCAGTGGCGACGAAGGCCCGCATCCTGGTTCGGGGCTTTCTCGCGCCGACGTCGCCTGGCTGCGGTAGTAGGGGCTGGGTCACACGCCCATTCTCGCTCACCGGGCGCGGGTCGCGTGCCCGCCCCTGTCACCAACCTGTCCGGACAGTCGAACAGCTAGCGCCGCTCCTCTCGTGACTTGCAGGCCGCGTCCAAGGTCGCCATCGGCAGCGCCGTCAGCCGGGCCTTCGGGATCGGGCGCCCGCAGTTCTCACAGCGCCCGTAGGTTCCGGCGTCGATCCGCTCCAACGCGTGCTCCAGTTGATCGAGCAGATCCCGCCGGTTGGCCGCGATCGATTGCTGCTGCTCGCGCTGGAACGTCGTGTTCCCCACGTCCGCCTGGTCGTTCCCCGCCCCGTCGGTGTGCGAGCGCCGCAGGTTGTCCAACTCCGCCACCGCCGCCGCGTACTCGGCCTGCATCGCGGCCCGTTCGCTCCGCAACCGTGCCTTGAACTCGCTCGTCTCGGCGGCGGTGAGCCGTGCCGTGCCGGCTTCCTTCCGGACTCCTGTCATGGCGACCGGACTCCTGTCATGACGGCCCTCTCTCCGGGCGCGGTCGCTGGTGCGCGGATCGCTCAGCAAGGGCGCCCAGGATATGGCCGTCGCGACCTCAGCGCCAGCACGTGGCGTGCCCGGACCAGCAGGCGGCCGAGGCACGTACACTTGGCTTCGCGTCGACGAGGACAAGTAGCGTCGGTGGCACCCACAGAGCGACCGGGGGACGGTGCGAGCCCGGGAGCGGTGCGCCGACGGCGAAATCACCTCCGAGCTTCGGAAGAACCGGCCCGCACAGGCCGCAGTAGACCCGAGTGGCAGTGCAATGAGTGGATCGGCCAGCTCGTCCGGCCGGTCAAGAGGGGTGGTACCGCGGCGGTCCGACCGTCGTCCCTTCACCGTTACGGCCAGGTTGGCTCGTCCGAGGCGGCCTGGCGCTGACCCGGCGAAGGAGAACTGCCCGATGGCCTACGAGGCCCTGCCCGCGCACGTGGACCTGCCCGCCACGGACAAGAGCGTCATCGACTTCTGGCGCGAGAACAAGATCTTCGAGGCCAGCCTGAGCCAGAGCGCCGGCGGCCCGCACTTCACCTTCTACGAGGGCCCGCCGACCGCCAACGGCACGCCCGGCACCCACCACATCGAGGCCCGCGCGTTCAAGGACCTGTTCCCGCGGTTCAAGACCATGAAGGGCTATCACGTCCCCCGGATGGCCGGCTGGGACTGCCATGGCCTGCCCGTGGAACTCGCCGTCGAGAAGCAGCTCGGCTTCACCGGCAAGCCCGACATCGAGCGCTACGGCATCGCGGAGTTCAACGCCAAGTGCCGGGCCGAGGTGCAGCGCAACGTCGACCAGTTCACCGCCATGAGCGAGCGGATGGGCTACTGGGCCGACTACGACAACGCCTACTGGACGATGAACCCCGACTACATCGAGTCGGTGTGGTGGGCGCTGAAGAACATCCATTCCCAGGGCCTGCTCGTCGAGGACCACCGGGTCGCGCCGTACTGCCCGCGCTGTGGCACCGGCCTGTCCGACCACGAGGTCGCCCAGGGCTACGAGACCGTCGTCGACCCCTCCGTCTACGTCACCTTGCCCATCACGTCCGGGCCGTTGGCGGGACAGGCCGACCTGCTCATCTGGACGACCACCCCGTGGACGCTGGTGTCCAACACCGCGGTGGCGGCCAACCCGGACGTGACGTACTCCCTGGTCCGCACGCCGGACGGACGGCAGCTGGTGATGTTCACCGGCGGCGCGGCGAGTGCCTACCTGCCCGAGGGCAGCGAGGTGGTCGGCTCCTACTCCGGCCGCGAGCTGGAGCGCTGGACGTACACCCGACCCTTCGACTACGTCGAGATCGGGACACCCGAGACGCCCGCCAACTACGTGGTGCTCGCCGACTACGTGACCACCGACGACGGCTCCGGACTGGTGCACCAGTCCCCCGCGTTCGGCGCCGACGACCTCGCGACCTGCCGCGGCTACGGCCTGCCGGTGGTCAACCCGATCGGCAAGGACGGCCACTTCCTGCCCGAGGTGCCCGAGGTGGGCGGGGTGTTCTTCAAGGACGCAGACGAGCAGCTGGTCGCCGACCTGGACCGCCGCGGCCTGCTGTTCAAGCACATCGCCTACGAGCACAGCTACCCGCACTGCTGGCGCTGCCACACCCCGCTGATGTACTACGCGCTGCCGTCCTTCTACATCCGGACGACGGCGCGCAAGGCCGAGCTTATCGCCCAGAACGAGGCCACCAACTGGCATCCGGGCACCATCAAGCATGGCCGGTACGGCGACTGGCTGGACAACAACATCGACTGGGCGCTGTCGCGGGACCGGTTCTGGGGAACGCCGCTGCCCATCTGGCGCAACGACGTGGACCCGGCCAACCTGGTGTGCGTCGGGTCGCTGGCGGAGCTGTCGGAGCTGACCGGCGAGGACTTGAGCGATCTCGACCCGCACCGCCCGTACGTCGACGCCCCGACCTTCAGGCTGCCCGGCGTCGAGGGAACCTTCCGCCGGGTGCCCCAGGTGATCGACGGCTGGTTCGACTCCGGCTCGATGCCGTTCGCGCAGTTCGGCGCCCCGCACCGCAACGCCGAGCTGGCGAAGGAGAATTACCCTGCCGACTTCATCTCCGAGGCGATCGACCAGACCCGGGGCTGGTTCTACACCCTGATGGTCATCGGCACCCTCATCTTCGACCAATCCAGCTACCGCAACGTCGTGTGCCTGGGCCACATCCTGGCCGAGGACGGCCGCAAGATGAGCAAGCACCTGGGCAACATCCTGGAGCCCATCCCGTTGATGGACCAGCACGGTGCCGACGCCGTCAGGTGGTTCATGCTGGCCGGCGGCTCCCCGTGGTCCGCGCGCCGGGTGGGCCACAAGAACCTGGACGAGATCGCCTCGAAGGTGCTGCGGACGTACTGGTCGCTGGCCTCGTTCCAGTCGTTGTACGCCCGCGCGAACGGCTGGGAGGCTGGCTCCGGCGGCCCCGACACGTTGCTGGACCAGTGGGCCCGCAACGAGACGAACCGGGTCGCCACCGAGGTCGACACCGCCCTGGAGGCCTACGACCCGGCCCGCGCGGGCAAGGCACTGTTCGGCCTGATCGACGACCTGTCCAACTGGTACGTGCGCCGCTCCCGCCGCCGCTTCTGGGAAGGCGACCCGGCCGCGCTGCAGACCCTGCACGACTGCCTCGACACCCTGACCCGGCTGCTCGCCCCGTTCGTGCCGTTCGTGACCGAGCGGGTCTGGCAGGCGCTGTTCGCCGACACCACCGGCATCGCCTCGGTACACCTGGCGTCCTGGCCCGAGACGGACGCGCCCACCGACCCCGCACTGTCCCGGCAGGTGGCGCTGGTGCGGCGGATCGTGGAACTCGGGCGCGCCGCCCGGGCCGCGTCCGGCGTGAAGACCCGACAGCCGCTGGCGCGAGCGCTCATCTCGGCACCAGGCTGGGACGAGTTGCCGCAGGCGCTGCGACGCGAGGTGGCCGACGAGCTCAACGTGGTGGACCTGGCCGAGCTGACCGACGCCAGCGAACTGCTGGACATCACGGTGAAGCCCAACTTCCGGAATCTGGGTAAGCAGCACGGTTCCGACACCAAGGCGGTGGCCGCGGCGATCACGTCCTTCCAGCACCCGGGGGGCCTGGCGCACACGCTGCGGACCCAGGGTGCCTTCACGCTGGAATCCGTGGGCAAGACCATTACCGCCGACGACGTCATCATCAGCGAGGCCCCGGTCAGCGGCTGGGTGGTCGAGGTGGCCGGCTCGAACACGGTCGCGCTGGACCTGGAACTCACTCCGGAGCTGCGCCGGCTCGGCCAGCTGCGTGACATCGTCCGGATCGTGCAGGAGGCCCGCAAGAATGCCGGTTTCGAAGTCACCGACCGGATAGCGCTGCACTGGACGGTCGGCGGCTCGCCCGAGCCTGCGGAGGCCATCCGGGCGCACACCCCCGAACTCGCATCCGAGGTCCTCGCGAGCACGCTGACCGAGGGAGCTCCGGAGGAGCCGGCCGGCTTCTTCGAGGCCGATGACGAGGAACTGGGGCTGCGGCTGTGGCTGGCGAGGGCGAGCGGCTGACGGTGCTGCGGAGGTGAGGGCCTGGTGCTGGCCCGGTCGTGGGAGCCGGCGGCACGGACCTCGGCAAGTGAGTGCCTGTCCGCGCCGGATCGGCCCGGATCAGCTGGAGATCAGGCCTTCTTGCCCTGCCTGTCCTGACCGGAAGCAGCTTGACCCGACGCTCGCTCGGCCGAACCGCTCGCCGCAACGGGCTCCGCGCGACCACTGGAGTCCAGATCGCGCAGCTGCGACTCGAGATAGCTCTTGAGCCGCGACCGGTACTCGTGCTCGAAGGTGCGCAACTCCTCCAGCTTCTTCTCCAGCGCCGTCTTGCGCTGCTCGAGCTGCACGGTGATCTGGTTCGCGCGCTGCTCGGCGTCGGACACCGTGCTGGTCGCCTTCGCCCGGGAGTCCCGGTCGAGCTGATCGGCGCGAGCCTGTGCCTCGGAAACCGTCTTCTCGCGGAACGCCTGGGTCTCGGCCTGCACCCGCTCCTGATGGGTCTTGGCGTCGGCGATCGTCTTGTCGTGCTCGGCCTTGGCCGCCGCCGCCTGCTCGTCCGCCGCCTGCTGGGCCATTGCGAGAACCCGCTCGGCCTGGCTGAGCGTGGCGCCGGCGTTACCGGCCTGCGCGGCCGACTGTGCTGACGTGGCGGCTGCGACCCCGGCGGGGGCCGTGGACTTGGCGGTGGTGAGTTCCTGCTGCGCCTGGGGCGCCGCCTGGCGGCCCTGCGCGACCTGGGCCTCGAGCTCGCTGACCCGCGCGGCCAGCTTCTTGTTCTCCTCGCGAGCGCTCGCCAGCGCGGCGGCGTCGGCCGCGCCCGTGTTGCTCGGGGTGCCACCGGAGGCCGGACGGCTCTTGAGGTCGGCGTTCTCCTCGACGAGGCGGGCGAGCTCGACCTCGATGATGTCGAGGAAGGCGTCCACCTCTTCTTCGTCGTACCCGCGCTTGCCGATCGGGGGCTTCTTGAAGACCACGTTGTGGACTTCAGCGGGGGTCAAAGGCATCGAGTCACCTCATGAGAAGTGGCGGCCGAACCCGGCTAGGGGCGCTGCCAACCAGCGAACGGATGGAACGGACAGAGGATAGCGAGTGGCTTCGGAGCCCACAGCGCGAGGCCCGCGAGCGCTAGCCGGCGGCCAGCGAGGCGACGATCAGCCGGAGTATCCAGATGGTGATCAGCAGCACGAGGACGCTCATGTCGAAGCTGATCCCACCCAGTCGCAGCGGCGGAATCAGCCGGCGCAGCAGCTTCATCGGTGGATCGGTCACCACATAGACGACCTCCAGGCTCACCGCCGCGATGCCTGCGGGGCGCCAGGACCGGGCGAAACTCCGGGTGGTTTCCACGATCAGGCGCGCGATCACCAACAGGTAGAAGATCAGCAGCGCTAACCCGACCGCAGCCCAGAACGTCGTCATAGCTCCATTCTCGCACCCACCTCAGCTGCGCCAGCCGGACCGCCGCCGAGTTCGGTCGGGACACCACGGATCGGCAGGACGCCGAGCCGGCCTCAGCTCTGGTTGTAGAACCCGCCCTCGACGATGCGCTGGCGGTCGGCCGCCGTCACCGACACGTTGTGCGGGCTGAGCAGGAACACCTTGGGGGTGACCCGCTCGATGCTGCCGTGCAGGCCGAAGGTCAGGCCCGCGGCGAAGTCAACCAGCCGCTTGGCATCCGAGTCGTCCATCTCGGAGAGGTTCATGATCACCGGCGTGCCGCCGCGGAACTGCAGCCCGATCGTCTTCGCCTCGTTGTACGTGCGGGGGTGCAGCGTGGTGATGCGCTGCGGCGCCTGCTCGAAGCCGGCGTCGTAGTCGTCGAAGACCTCGGCGTCGGTGGTGGTCTCGTAGCCGGTGCGCACCTGAGCAACCTCTACCTCGCGACGGTGGTACTGCGGATCGCGAGCCAGCGCTCCATAGGACTCCGAGCCGCCGCTTTCGGTGTAGTCGTCATCCTCGACCAGACCGAGGTACACGCCCATCTTCCGAAGGCCTGTAGCCATGTGTCGTCCTCCTGTTTAAGTACTGCCAGCTGCTGCGAGCCGACGTTATCTGAAAGGCGTTGCCCGACGGCCGAGCAACGCCGTACCGATCCGCACGTGTGTGGCACCGTGCCGCACGGCCGCTTCGAGATCATTGCTCATGCCGGCCGAGATCATTCTTGCCTCCGGATGCGAGGCCCGCACCCGCTCTGCCACCTCTTCGAGTTGCCCGAACGCCACGTCCGCCTCGACGTCCAGCGGAGCGATCGCCATCACCCCCGCCAGCCTCAGCGAGTCCAGTCCGGCGACCTCGTCGGCCAGCCGTTCCAGCTCCGCCGAAGCACTGCCGCCCCGCTCCGGGTCCGCGTCCAGGCTGAGCTGGACGAGCACCGCAAGCGGTTCCCGCTCAGCGCGACGGACGCCGTTGTCCAGCGCCTTCGCGAGCTCGAGCCGATCCACGCTGTGCACCACGTCGGCGTAGCGGGCCACCGACTTAGCCTTGTTCGACTGCAGCCGACCGATGAAGTGCCAGCGAACCTTCGCCTTGCTCAGCCCGCCGAACTCCGCGACCTTCGCCGACGCCTCCTGGTCACGGCTCTCGCCCAGGTCGGCTACCCCCGCCCCGGCGAGCAGCACCGCATCCTGTACCGGAAAGAACTTGGTGACCGCGATCAAGGTGATCTCGTCCGGCGCCCGGCCGGCCGCCTCGCACGCCCGCCGCATTCGCTCGCGCACCTCGGCCAGGTTCTGCCGAAGCTCCGCACCGCGAGCCGCAGTGTCGCCCCGTCCCGGCGCCACGCCGCCTGCATTGAGCTCGGCCGCGGGCGGCGGCTTCATCGCATCACCGCCCGCGGCCGCGTCCTGAGATGGGATCACTTCAAGAAATCGGGTACGTCCAGCTCGTCCTCGACCTCGACCGGTTTGCGGACCGGGGCAGGCGTCCAGGTGCCGCCCTGACCGGCACTCTGCTGGCCGACACCCTGCGCGGACACGGCCGTCGCTCCGGCCCCGACCGGGGCTGCGGCCGATGAGGGCAGGAAGGTCGGAGCCGGCCGGCCGGTGCCCGCGAGCACCGGCTGCGGCTGTGGGGTGCGCGCCTCCGCCTCGCGCCGCGGCTCCACCTTCTTGTACGGCAGCTGGCCGGAGTCGAAGCCGGCGGCGATGACCGTCACCTTCACCTCGTCACCGAGCGTGTCGTCGATGACCGCGCCGAAGATGATGTTGGCGTCCGGGTGAGCGGACTCGGCAACCAGCGTCGCGGCGTCATTGATCTCGAACAGGCCCAGGTCGGACCCGCCGTAGATCGAGAGCAGCACACCGTGCGCACCGTCCATGCTCGCCTCGAGCAGCGGCGAGGCGATGGCCATCTCGGCCGCCGCCCGCGCCCGGCCCTCGCCGCGCGCGGAGCCGATGCCCATCAGGGCGGAGCCGGCACCGCTCATCACGCTCTTGACGTCGGCGAAGTCGAGGTTGATCAGGCCCGGCGTGGTGATCAGGTCGGTGATGCCCTGGACACCGGAGAGCAGCACCTGGTCCGCGCTGCGGAAGGCGTCCATCACCGAGACGTTGTGGTCAGAGATCTGCAGCAGCCGATCGTTCGGAATCACGATCAGCGTGTCGCACTCGGCCCGCAGCGCCTCGATTCCCATCTCGGCCTGGGTCGCGCGCTTCTTGCCCTCGAAGGAGAACGGCCGGGTGACGACGCCGATGGTGAGCGCGCCGAGCTTGCGGGCCATGCTGGCGATGACCGGCGCGCCACCGGTTCCGGTGCCGCCGCCCTCACCGGCGGTGACGAAGACCATGTCGGCGCCCTTGAGCACCTCTTCGATCTCGTCGCGGTGGTCTTCGGCGGCCTTCCGGCCGACATCGGGCTGCGCGCCGGCGCCGAGGCCGCGGGTCAGCTCGCGTCCGACGTCGAGCTTGACGTCCGCGTCGGACATCAGCAGCGCCTGGGCGTCGGTGTTCACCGCGATGAACTCGACACCTTTCAGGCCCTGCTCGATCATCCGGTTGACCGCGTTGACGCCGCCGCCGCCGACACCGACGACCTTGATGACAGCGAGGTAGTTGTGCGGTGGGGTCATGAGCGTTCCTTCGGTAGCTTTCGGGCTTCGGTGATGGGGGTCTTCGGTGCTGTGCTGGTCGGTGCTGGTCAGTTGGGATTCAGAACCCTCACCCTCAAGTAGACCGTTAACGTTATGTCAACCTGAGCGTTAAAAGCGAAGGTAGTTCGCTGACGCTCGACAGGGTGAAGGCGCGCCGCGACACGCGAAAAAACGAAAAGATTAGTTGCCGGTGCTGGGCGCGCCGCGGCTGATCACGGACGTGGGATCGCTCAGGTCGAAGTACGTCCCCGGCTGGGTGATCAAGGCGGGAAGCAGTTTCGCCTTATCCGCACTGTGATCCGTGCCGCCCCACAGCACCGTGCGGCCGTCGGACAGCGTGAGCGTGACCGACTCCGTCGTCGGCGCGGTGATCAGCGCGACCTTGCGCGCCACGCTCGTCGTGAGAGATCCGGCGACCGCGGCCGCGGCGTCCATCCGGTCCACGCTGCCGGACACGTCGATCCGGGGCAGCCCCTTCGGCGGCGTCTTCACCGTCCGGAAGGCGACATCGTCGGCATCGACGACGGTGACCCCGCCGGGCGCGAAACGATAGCCGACGGCCACCCGCTCCAGGATCCGGATCGTGACGGTGGACGGGTACGAGGTGGTGACCCGCGCGGACCGGACCACCGGCAGCGTGGCCAGCCGTCGTTGGATCGCCGCGGTGTCCAGCCGCAGCAGCGGGGCTCCGGAGCGGATGGCTGCCACCTGACGAACCTGCGCGGCCGACAGCGACCTCGCGCCGCGGACCTGCACCGACCGCACGCCGAGCACGCTGGAGAATCCGATCACCCAGGCCAGCAGCACCAACACCGCGGCCACCGCCACCAGAACCGCCCAGCGCGGCAGCCGGCGGCCGGCGGCCGGCGGCGGCTCGGGCGCGCTCCGGTCGACTACGTCAGTCATGCGTGGCGCTCCGGTGCGCGATCTCGGCAAGGATGTCCGGGCACAGCAGGTAGACGTCACCGATTCCCATGGTCACCACCACGTCACCCGGGCGCACCAGCGCGGCAACCCGGCCGGCGGTGGCGTTGCGATCCGGATCGTACACGACGTCGGACGCCGGCAGCGGCACCAGGCCGGCGATCAGAGCCCCGGTGACCCCGGGGATCGGCTCCTCACGCGAGGCGAAGATGTCCATCACCACCGCGACATCGGCGACGGCCAGCGCCTCACCGAACTCCTTCGCGAACGTCTGGGTCCGGCTGTACGTCCCGGGCTGGAACACCGCGACCAGCCGACCGGGCCCGGCCTGCGGCAGCGTCGCCCGCGCCGCGGTCAGCTCCGCACGCACCTCGGTCGGGTGGTGGGCGTAGTCGTCATACACCCGGACACCCTCGGCCTCGCCACGGAACTCGAACCTGCGGCTGACCCCGGCAAAGTCGCTCCATGCGGCCGACAGCGGCCCGAAGTCCTCCGCGTCCGCCCCGATCTCCACGGCCAGCGCCAGCGCGCCGGCGGCGTTGAGGGCCATGTGGTGCCCGATCATCGAGCCGACCCGGACGCTCACCGGCTCCTCAGAATCGCTCAATCCGGAAACGGTGATCTCGACCGAGTCCCGGTGCTCGAGGATGCCGGTCAGCCGGACGTCGGCGTCGGCCACGGTGCCGTAGGTCCTGACCCGGACGCCACTATCACGGGCGTAGCAGGCGAGCCGCCGGGCGCCCTCGTCGTCGGCGCAGGTCACCAGCAGGCCACCCGGAGTGATCCGGTCGACGAACTGCTCGAAGGCTCGGAAGACGCCTTCGAGGTCGCCGTGGTTCTCAAGGTGGTCCGCCTCGACGTTCAGCACGATCGCCACGTCCGGTCTGAGCAGCAGGAACGAGCCGTCGCTCTCGTCGGCCTCGACGATGAACACCTCGCCGGCCCCGACCTGCGCGTTGGTGCCCGAGGCGCGCAGGTTGGCCCCGATCGCGAAGGACGGGTCCAGCCCGGCGGCCTGCGCCGCGACCGTGAGCAGCGAGGTGGTGGTGGTCTTGCCATGGGTGCCCGCGATGGCCACCGACCGGCTGCCCGAGATCATCGCTCCGAGCGCACTCGCGCGGCGCAGCATCAGCAGGCCGCGTTCCCTGGCCCCCGCCAGCTCGACGTGCGTGGGGCTGATGGCCGTGCTGTACACCACGGTGTCGGCCTCGTCGAGGTGCGCCGGTGAGTGCCCGATGCTGATGTCGGCGCCCAGTTCGCGCAACGCCTGGACGGACGCCGACTCCTTGTTCTCACAACCGGAGACCGGCACGCCACGGGCCAGCATGATGCGGGCGACGGCGCTCATGCCGGCGCCGGCGATGCCGATCAGATGCACCCGGCCCAGCTCGTCGGCGGCCGGAATCTCTTCGGTGGCGGCTGAGGACACCAGGGCTGCCCCGGGCGCGGCCCAGCCGGCCGGCCGGTCATAGCTGCTCTGCGACCGGTGCGCCGCGTCCAGCGTCGGCTGGTCAGGATCGGGTGTTGTGCTCACGCGCCACCTCCAGCACCTTCTCGGCCAGCACCACTCCGGCGCCGCGGGCACCGGCCTGGCTCGCGGCAGCGGCCATCGCACTCAGACGCGGCGGGTCGCTCAGCACGCCGATGACCTGGCTGGCCACCCATTGCGGGGTGCACTCGGCATCGGCCACCAGCAACCCGCCACCGGCCGCGACGATCGGCTCGGCGTTGAGCCGCTGCTCGCCACCCCGCAGCGGCAACGGCACGTACGCGGCAGGCAGGCCCACCGCGGTGAGCTCGGCGCACGTCATCGCCCCGGACCGGCAGAGCACGAAGTCGGCGGCTGCGTACGCGGCAGCCATCGTGTCGAGGTAGGGAAGCACCACGTAGGTCGGCTCGCCACCGGCCCGGGCGGGAGCGCTCATCGGGTTCTTGCTGCCGGCGATGTGCAGAACCTGAATGCCGGCGTCGGCGAACTGCCGCTGAGCCCCGAGCACCGCCTCGTTCAACCGGCGCGCGCCTTGTGAGCCGCCGGTCACGAGCAGCGTCGGCCGGTCCGGCGACAATCCGAAACCTGCCAGCGCCGCCGGTCGCGCCGCAGCGCGGTCGAGCGCGGTGATCGCCGGCCGCAGCGGGATGCCGATCGGCTGCGCGTGTGCCAGGGGAACGGAGGCCGAGGCGGTGTAGACGTGCGTGGTCAGGCGCGCCGCGAGCCGGTTCGCCACGCCGGCCCGGGCGTTGGCCTCGTGCACGACGATCGGGATGTTGCGCGAGCGGGCGGCCAGATAGGCGGGCACCGCGACGTAACCGCCGAAACCGACCACGACGTCGGCCCGCACCCGGTCGAGCACCTCCCCCGCCGCGGCGACGGCGGCCCGCACCCGTCCCGGCGTGCGGAGCAGTTCGAGGCTGAGCGTGCGCGGCAGCGGAACCGGCGGGATCAGCTCGAGCGGGTAGCCGCGCGCCGGGATCAGGGTGGTGTCCAGGCCGCGGACGGTTCCCAGGGCTGTGATCACCGTCGCGGGGTCCAGCCGGCGAATCTCGTCAGCCACGTTCATCGCTGGTTCGATGTGCCCGGCGGAGTGCCCGCCGGCAATGACGATGCTGGTTGGTCGGCCGCTGTTGTTCGGTGCTGCCACCGCCCTCACGCGCCCCTGCGTCGCGGTGTCGACTGCTTGGCTGCCGACTGCTTGGGGGGCGACTGCTTGGGCTCGAAGTGGGTTACCGCGTTCCACGGTGTCGCCGAGCTCGGCCGGTCCCAAGGCGAAGCCTTGGGCGACTGCAGGTTCGCCGAGGGCTGGGGGGCGCTGCGGGTGTCGGCAGCATGGTTGTCGTTGGGCGCTCCCAGGCGCAGCAGCCGTACCCACCGGGCCGTGCTGCCACCGGACGCCGCGGCGTTCGCCGCCGCCACAGCGGCAGGCTCGTGCCGCGCGAAGGACACCAGCATTCCGAGCACGCCGCAGGTCAGGATCAGCGACGTTCCGCCGTTGGAGATGAACGGCAGCGGAATACCCGTGACGGGCAGCAGCGCGGTGACATAGCCGATGTTGATCAGCGCCTGGCCCGCGATCCAGATGGCGGCGCCGCTGGCCACCAGCCGGGTGAAGCCGTCCTGGCTGCGCAGCGCTATCCGCATGGCCGAATAGGTGAACAGGGCGAACAGCGCCAGCACCACCGTGCAGCCGAGAAGCCCCAATTCCTCGCCCACGACAGCGAAAACGTAATCGGTGTTGGCGTTCGGCACCCAGCCGTACTTCGACGTTCCCTGACCGAGGCCGACTCCGAAGATGCCACCGCTGGACAGCGCGTAGAGACCCTGCATGGTGTGGTAGCCGGCGCCCTGCGGGTCGAGATTGGGATGCATGAACGTGGTCAGCCGCTGCAGCCGGTACGGCTCGGCGATCGCCAGCGCGGTGACCGCGAGGACGACAACACCGAGCAATGCCAGGAAGAACCGGTACGGCAGGCCAACCATCCAGAGCAGGCCGAGCAGCAGCAACATGAAGCACAGCGACGTTCCCAGGTCGGGCTCGAGCATCACCAGGGCGATGATCGCGACGAATCCCGGTACCAGCGGGACGAACACGTGCTTGGCGGTCCTGAGCGTTTTCAGGGATTCCTTGCGTGCCAGCAGATCCGCGCCCCACAGCAGGATCGCCAGCTTCGCGAACTCCGACGGCTGCAGGGTGAGCGGGCCGAGCTGGATCCAGCGGTGCGCGCCGTTGATGGTCACGCCGATACCGGGAATCAGCACACCGACCAGCCCGAAGACCGCCATCGCGAGCGACGGATAGGCCAATCGGCGATAGGACGACGGGGCCATCCGCACCGCGAGCCAGAACACCGGCACGCTCAGCACCACGAACTCCGCCTCGCGCACCAGTTGAGTCCAGGGAGCTTCATTGGTGGTGTGCACCGAGGCCGAGATGGTGGTCGAGGCCGACATGATCAGGCCGAAGAAGAGCAGCCCACCACCGGCGGCGAGCATCAGCTGCAGGGATGCGTAAGGGTTCCCGAGATAACGCCCGGACGCCCGGACCAGCCTGGTGTTCTCGACCCGTCCGCGCAGAGTTGCGATCACGTGGCGGACCGGCCCTCGGCCAGGGCAGCCACCTCATCGGCGAAGGCCCGGCCGCGGGCACCGTAGCTTGCGAACATGTCCTTGGAGGCGGCGGCGGGCGCCAGCAGCACCACGTCCCCAGGAGTGGCCAGTGCGGCGGCAGCAGCCACGACGTCATGCATGGCTCCATCGTCGGTCCTGGGCACCATGATCACCGGGAGATTCGGCGCGTGTCGCGTCAGGGCCGACCTGATGGCGTCCCGGTCGATTCCCAGCAGCACGACACCGGCCATCCGATCCGCGAAGTCAGCCACCAGATCGTCGACGGAGGCGCCCTTGAGCTGGCCACCGGCGATCCACACCACGCGCTGGTAGCTGCCCAGCGAGGCGGCCGCGGCATGCGGGTTGGTGGCCTTGGAGTCATCGACGTAGCTCACACCCGACACCGTGCGCACGAACATGTTGCGGTGCGGCTCGGGCGTGAAGGAGCGCAGCCCGGCCGCGATCGCCGGTCCGTCCACGCCGGCCGCCACGGCCAGCGCGGCGGCGGCCAGGGCGTTGGCCACGTTGTGCGCGCCGGGAGGCCGGATCTCGGTCACGGGGATCAGCCGCTGCCCGGAGTCGTCGGCCAGCCAGCCGTCCAGAACGCCGAAACGCCCGGGGCCCGGCGCGGCGAGGGTGAAGGTGCGGACGTCCGCTGCCGGCGCAACCGCGTCCAGCAGCTCGGTGACGGCCGGGTCGTCGGCGTTGGCGATGGCGACCGAACCGGCCCATACCTTGGACTTGTCGCCGGCATACGCGGCCATCGAACCGTGCCAGTCCAGGTGGTCCTCGGCAAGGTTCAGCAGCGCCCCGGCACGCGGAGCCAGGGTGCTGGAGAAGTGCAGTTGAAAGCTCGACGCCTCCACGGCGAGGACGTCGTACGGCGACTCGGCCCGGACGGCGTCGATGACCGGCGTGCCGACGTTGCCCACCGCGAGTGCCCGCAGGCCGGCCTCCCGCAGCATGGCTTCGAGCATCCGGACGACGGTGGTCTTGCCGTTGGTTCCGGTCACCAGCAACCACTCGGCCGCACCGGGTCCGCGCAGCCGCCACGCGAACTCCAGCTCGCCGAGAACCGGGATGGCACGCGCCCAGGCGTCCACCAGCAGCGGATGGCTCGGCGGCAGGCCGGGGGAAGCCACCACCACCTCGACGTCCGCCGGCACCGTGACGAGGGCTCCGGCGAACACCGCGCCTGGCGGCAACGCCCCCTCGGCGGGCGGCGCCCCGTCCGAGCTGAGAAGTACGGTGGCGCCGAGGTCCAGTAGCGCGCGGGCGGCGGACACGCCGGCCATGCCGGTTCCGCAGACCAGGGCAGAGCGCCCGGCGAATCCCTCCGGACCGGTCAATGGGGTGGGAGTGTCAGGCGATATCACGTCTGCGTCCAGCCTTTAGCCGTGCGAGATGAATTCGGCGTAGAAGAGGCCCATTCCGAAGGCCACGGCCAGACCGCCGACGATCCAGAACCGGACGATGGTGGTCACCTCGTCCCAGCCGCCGAGTTCGAAGTGGTGGTGGAACGGGGCCATCCGGAAGACCCGCTTGCCGGTGCCGGTGCGGATCCGGGTGTACTTGAACCAGCCGGTCTGGATGACGCTGGACAGCGTGACGACGGCGAACAAGCCGCCCAGCACGACCAGCAGCAGCTCGGTACGGGACAGGATCGCCAGGCCCGCCATCAGGCCACCGAGCGCCATCGAGCCGGTGTCGCCCATGAAGATCTGGGCCGGTTTGGCGTTCCACCACAGGAACCCGAAGCACGCGCCCATGGCCGCCGCGGCGATCAACGCCAGGTCCTGCGGATCGCGGACGGTGTAGCAGCCGCTCAGGGCGGGTCCTGGAGAGCAGGTGCTGCGGAACTGGATGAACGTGACCAGCGTGTACGCGCCCATCACCATCGCTGCGCTGCCCGCCACCAGGCCGTCCAGGCCGTCGGTGAGGTTCACGGCGTTGGTGGTCGCGGTGATGATCAGGTAGGCCAGCAACAGAAAGCCCACCACACCGATCGAGATCGGCGCGAGGTCGCGCACGTAGGAGATGTGCTTGGACGCCGGGGTCAGCCCGCGCGAGTTCTTGAACATCATCGCCCCGGCGCCGAAGATCACCGCGACGATCAACTGGCCGGCGAACTTGGCGCGGGCGCGCAGACCGAGGCTGCGCCGGTGCCGCAGCTTGATGAAGTCGTCCAGGAATCCGACCGCGCCGGAGCCCACCATCACGAACAGCAGCAGCCCGCCGGAGGCCGTCGGCCCCGAGTGGTGGCGGAAGGACCCCACCAGGTGAGCCACGACGTAGCCGACGATCGTGGAGCCGATGATGGCGACGCCGCCCATGGTGGGGGTGCCTCGCTTGACCAGGTGGGACTTCGGCCCGTCGTCGCGGATCTCCTGCCCGAACCCCTGCTTGCGGAAGTAGCGGACCACCAGCGGCGTGCACAGGATCGAGGTCATCAGACCGAAGAACGCGGCGATCAGGATGGTCTTCATGAAGCGTGCTCACCGGCAGCCGCGCCCGCTGTCCGGTCCAGGTTCTTCAGAACGGCGTGAGCCACCCTTTCCATCCCTGCCGAGCGTGAGCCCTTGATCAGCACCACGTCACCGGCCTCCACGATCTCAGACAGTCTGACGGCGGCTGCCTCGACATCGGGAACCCACTCCGACTCGCCGTTCCAAGACCCCTCCAGGGCCGCGCCGTTCGCGATCGGACGCGCCTCGGGGCCGACCGCGATCAGGTGCTCGATGTCCAGTCGGACGATCAGCCGGCCCAGCCGGTCGTGCTCGCTGATCGAGTCCGACCCCAGCTCGGACATGTGCCCCAGAACCGCGACGGAGCGCCTGCCCTCGGACATGATTGCCAGGGTCTTCAGCGCGGCCCGCATGGATTCCGGACTGGCGTTGTAGGCGTCGTTGACGACGGTGACCCCGGCCGCCGTCTCGGTGACCTCCATCCGCCAGTGCGACTGGGCGGTTGCCGCGGACAGCCCTGCCGCCACGGCGGCCAGGTCGAGGCCGCAGGCCAGCGCGAGCCCGGCCGCCGCCAGTGCGTTGGCGACCTGGTGTTCGCCGCGCTGGGTCAGCCGGACGCCGACCTGACCGGTTTCGGTCACCAGCTCGAAGCTTGCGCGGCCGTCCCGGTCGATCTCGACCCGTTCGGCGCGGATGTCGGCGCCGGGGCTCTCACCGAAGGTCAGCACCCGCGCCCGGGTCCGGTCTGCCATCGCCAGGACGAGCGGGTCGTCGGCATTGAGCAGTGCCATTCCCCCGGCCGCCGCTGCGGGCAGTTGCTCGATGAGCTCGCCCTTGGCCTGGGCGATGGTGGCCACCGTGCCGAACTCGGCCAGGTGCGCCGTACCGACGTTCAGCACGGCCGCGACGGACGGTGGCGCGATGTCCACGAGGTGGCGGATGTGGCCCAACCCGCGCGCGGACGTCTCCAGCACCAGGTACCGGGTATCCGCGTCCGCCAGCAGGACGGTGTACGGGTGCCCGAGCTCGTTGTTGAACGATCCGGGGGGAGCCACGGTGTTGCCAGAGCCCTGCAGCAGCTGGGCCAACAGGTCCTTGGTCGAGGTCTTGCCCGACGAGCCGGTGAGTGCGACGACGGTGGCGGTCAGCCGGCGGGCCGAGGCGGTGGCCAGTGCGGTGAGCGCGGCGATCGGGTCAGCCACCAGGATCGAGGAGACGGGAACCGGCCGGGTCGCCAGCACCGCGACCGCACCGCTGGCGATCGCGGCTTCGGCGTAGTCGTGGCCGTCGACGCGCTCGCCGGGGACCGCCAGGAAGAGGTCACCAGGGGCCACCTTGCGGCTGTCGAATTCCACCTTGCCGGTCGCGAGCGCGTCGGGATCGGCCCCCGCGAGCCGGCCCTCCACGATCGCGGCCACCTCGGCGAGCGACATCGCGATCATCGAGCCACCTCGGCGGAGAACCCGAGCTCCCGAAGGCAGTTCCGGACGACCGACACGTCGTCGAAGGGCAGCACCGTGCCGCCGACGTCCTGGCCCGTCTCGTGGCCCTTGCCCGCGATCAACACGGTGTCGCCGGGCTGGGCGAGGGCGACGGCCCGGGCGATGGCGGCGCGCCGGTCGCCCTCCTCCAGGATCTCAGCGGCTTCGGCAGGCGGAACGGACCTCGCGCCCGCCAGCATCGCCGCGCGGATCTCGGCGGGCGCCTCGGTGCGCGGGTTGTCGTCGGTGACGATCAGCACGTCGCAGCCCCGGGCCGCGACCTCGCCCATCACCGGGCGCTTGCCGCGGTCGCGGTCGCCCCCGCAGCCGAGCACCATGATCAGCCGGCCCGCGGTGAGCGGCCGCAGGGCCTGTAACGCCCCGGCCACCCCGGCGGGCTTGTGGCTGTAGTCCACGACCGCCAGGAACTGCTGGTCGCCGTCGACGCGCTCCATCCGACCGCGCACCTGGGCGGTGGCGACGGCTGGGGCGACGGCGGCGGCGTCCACCCCGGACTCGGACAGGATCGCGAAGGCGAGCAGCGTGTTGGCGACGTTGTACGCGCCGGGAATGCGGCAGCCCGCGGCGAAGGAGCGGACCGGGCCGTGCACGGTGAACCGGGTGCTGCCGTCGGGCAGCACGGTGACGTCGGTGGCCCGCCAGTCGGCCTCGGCCTCGGTGCTCACGGTGACGGTGTCGTCGGTGACCAGGCGCCGGCCCCACTCGTCGTCCACCACGACGATCTCGCGGCGGGCGCGGCCGTCGAAGAGCAGCGCCTTCGCCGCGAAGTAGTCCGCCATGTCCGAGTGGAAGTCGAGGTGGTCCTGGGACAGGTTGGTGAACGCCCCGACGGCGAACTCGGTGCCGTCGACCCGTCCCATCCGCAGCGCGTGCGAGGACACCTCCATCGCCACGCAGTCGATGTCGCGCTCGCGCATGACCGCGAGCAGGGCCTGCAGCTGCGGGGCCTCCGGGGTGGTGAACGGCGTCTTCACCAGCACGTCGCCGGCGAACACCCCGACCGTGCCCACGATGCCCGACGAGATCCCGGCGGCTTCCAGACCGGCCCGGACCAGGAAGGTGGTGGTGGTCTTGCCGCTGGTGCCGGTCACGCCCAGCACCCGCAGCCCCCGCGCGGGGTGGCCGTACAGCTCTGCCGACAGCTCGCCGAGCACCGCCCGCGGCTCGGCCACGATCAGGGCGGGAACCTCGGCGAGATCCAGCGCGGCGAGTTCGGCCGCGCCCGCCGGATCGGTGAGCACCGCGACTGCCCCGGCGTCCAGAGCCGCCGGCGCGTAGTGGATACCGTGCGCGGTCGCCCCCGGTAGCGCCGCGAACAGGTCACCGGCACCGACCATGGCGGAGCTGGAGCTGATGCCCGTCACGGAAACGTCCCGGCCCCGCCTCGCCGCGCCGATCAGCGCGCCCAGTTCGGCGACGGAACGGGGCTGGGTGTGCCGCGGCCGAAGACCGGTGCCTTCGGCGTTCTCAGCCAGCTCCGGTCGGGTCACGGTTGACCACGGTACCGATGCCCTCATGCCGGAATTTACTTGACCAGCAACGGAACGAGCGTGGACTGCGAGCCGGACGGCGCGATCTTGGCCGCGGCCAGTTCGTAGCTGGCGATGTGGTGGAACAGCGGCGCCGCCACGTCACCGCCCTCCAGGCCGTGCGCGGGGTTGTCGATCATGATCGCCACGGCGAACGCGGGGTTGTCGGCCGGTGCCATCCCGGCGAAGGTGTCCCAGTACACGGAGTTGGAGTACGCGCCGGTCTTCGGGTCCGGCTGCTGCGCCGTTCCGGTCTTGCCCGCGACCCGGTAGCCGGCAATCGCTGCCTTGGTGCCCGTCCCGCCCTTGAGCGTCACCGACTCCAGCATGGTGCGCACCGTCTTCGCGGTGGCCGACGACATCACCCGCACGCCGGCGGGCTGGGCGGCGGGGGTGGCGGTTCCGTCCGAGCGGGTGACCGACCGGACGACCCGTGGTGGGATTCGCACACCGTCGTTGGCGACCGTCTGGTACATCGAGGCCAGCTGCAGCGAGGTCATCGCGACACCCTGGCCGATTGGCAGGTTGGCGAACGTCGCGTCCGACCAGGTGTTGATGGCCGGCAGCAGGCCGGCACTCTCACCCGGCAGCTCCACGCCGGTCTTCTGACCGAGCCCGAAACGCTGCAGGTAGTCGTCGAAGGTCTGCTTGCCGACCCGCTGGGCGATCTCGAGCGTGCCCACGTTGGAGGATTCGGCAAGCACTCCGGTGGCGGTGAACTTCTGCACCGGGTGCCACCAGGCGTCGTGCACGGTGATGCCGCCGGTGTCGATGGAGTCCGGCACGCTGATCACCGTGCGGGGCGTGATCACGCCCTTCTCGACCGCGGCGGTCATCGTGACGATCTTGTTCGCGGAGCCGGGCTCGAACACCTGCTGGACGTTCGGGTTCAGCGACACGCCCGCCTTGATCGTGGACGGGTCCTGCGGATTGAAGGACCCGTTGGACGCCAGCGCCAGCACCTGGCCGGTCCTGCGGTCCACGATCGCGACCTGGCCGCCGCGGGCCCCGGATTCCCGTACGGACTGGTCGAGGTAGTGCTGGGTGACGTACTGCAGGTCCTGATCAATTGTGAGCCGGACCGTGCCGCCGTCGACGGCCGCCTTACTCTTGATCGGGCCGGCCGGATTGACGTTGCCGACCGAGTCCTTCTCGTAGCTGACGGAGCCGTCGGTGCCCTTGAGCACCGAGTCGTAGCTGTCCTCGATGCCGGCAGCACCGTTGCCGTCGGCCTGGACGACCCCGACCACGTTGGAGCCGGTGGTCTGGCTGGGGTACATCCGCTGCAGGGTCGCCTGGCTGAACACGCCGGGCAGCGGCTTGCCGTCCAGCGTCAGCTCGCCGATCTGCTTCGCGGTGGCCGGCGACAGGGCCGTGGCCAGCGGCGCGTAGTGGGTGGTCGAGTTGAGCGCCTTCTCGATCGCCGCGACCGACTTGCCGACGAGGGGTGAAAGCAGCTCGGCGTACCGGGTCCGGTGGCCGGCCGAGATCATGGTCGGGTCGGCGACGATGTCCTTGGCGTTCGCGGTGTAGGCCAGCGGCACGCCGTTGCGGTCGACGATCGAGCCGCGGGCGGCGTGCAGCGTGACGAATTCGTGCTTCTCGTCCGAGGCCGCGAGCGCGTAACCGCTGGAGTCCATTCCCTGCAGTACCACGAGCCGGACGAGCACCACGGCCAGCAGCAGTCCGACGACCACGACGCTGGTCCACAACCGGTTCATCGACCCGCCGAGGGTGATGAGGCGCGGCGGGCTGGGTGCGCGCGGCGGCTTCGCGGCGCGCTGCCCGCGGGGGCGCGGAGCGGGCTGGGGCTGGGCCGGACGGGGTTGGCTGGGCCGCGCCTGAGTGACTGGACGGCCCTGCGCGATCGGACGGCCGCGCCTGCCCGGACGCTGTCCGTTCGAGCGACCCTCCGCCGGTGCCGGCGGGCGCTGTGGCGGTCGGGTCATCAGTGCCCTCCGGGCGTCGGTGCGGCTACTCCGCCGTCCCCTGCTGGACTGGCAGTCGTACTGGGCGCTGTGCTGGTGACCGTCACGGTCACCACGGGCGCCGTCGGCGAGGGCGGAGCTGGCGTCGGGCTGGCAGCCTGACTATCCGGATTGCTGGAGACCTTGGGCGCTGAACTGGCTGACGTGCCGGCCGTGGGGGCTGCCGCGGCGGTGCGAGCGTGCGGCGTGGGCGTCACCGGCGGTGGCGGGACGCTGGCAGGCGCGGGTGAGCCGAGGATGGTCACGGAGCCGTTGGCGTTGATGCGCAGGAACGCCGGGTTCGGGTTCGGCACCAATCCCTGGGCGGTGGCCGCGGACGCCAGCGCGGCCGGCGCCTGCTTGGCGGCCAGGTCGCGCTCCAGTTGCTGCTCGACGTCGAGGGTGTTGGCATTGGAGTCGGTGAGCGCCCGCTGCTTGAGCTCCTGCGCCGCCGAGGCGGTGTTCAGTGCCAGCAGCGCGCACAGGCCGGCGACCAGCATCAACCCGAGCAGGACGGGCAGCGGCAGACGGCGCAACCGGGAGCTCACAGCACCGGTAACCGCAGCACCGGCGGCTGCAGTAGCCGTGGCACCTGCCCTCCTGCCGTCCGCGCGCCTGCCCTCAGTGTCCCGGTACGCGAGCGTGCTGGCGGTGGAGTGGTTCATGCGGCGTCCCTGATTCGCTCGGCAGCGCGCAACCGGACCGAGGCGGCTCGGGGGTTGGCGGCGATTTCTTCTTCGGTGGCGGGTTCTGATCCCCGGCTCAGCAGCCGGATCTGCGGACCGGCCTCGGCCAGCGGAACCGGCAGGTCCGGCGGGGTGCGGTCGACGGCCAGCTCGGCGAAGCTGCGCTTGACGATCCGGTCCTCCAGCGAGTGATAGGCGAGCACGACGATGCGTCCTCCCACGCTGAGCGCGGTGAGCGCCGCCGGAATGGCCGTCTCGACCGCGGCCAGCTCGGAGTTGACCTCGATCCGCAGCGCCTGGAAGGTGCGCTTGGCGGGGTGGCCACCGGTTCGCCGGGTCGCCGCCGGAATGGCATCGCGCACCAGCTCGGCCAGCTCCGCGGTGGAGGTGAGCCGGTGCTGCGCGCGGCGCCGCCCGATGGACTGGGCGATGCGCAGGGCGAACCGCTCCTCGCCGAATTCACGCAGTACCTGAGCCAATCGGTTCACCGGGTACGTGTTCACAACCTCTTCGGCGGTCAGCGGATCCTGCTCGTTCATCCGCATGTCCAACGGCGCGTCCTGCGCGTAGGAGAAACCGCGCTCGACCAGGTCCAGCTGCATCGAGGACACGCCGAGGTCGAACAGGATGGCGTCGACCCGCGGCAGGCCGAGGGCATCGAGCACCGCGGGCAACTCGTCGTACACGGCATGTACCAGGTCGGTGCGATCGGCGAAGCCGGCAAGCCGCTCCGCGCTTCGCCGCAGCGCCTCGGGATCGCGGTCCAGACCGATCAGCCGGGCAGCCGGATGCGCGCGCAGCAGCGCCTCGCTGTGGCCGCCGAGCCCGAGCGTGGCGTCCACCACCACCGCCCCGGGCCGGCTCAACGGTGGACGGAGCAGTTCCAGCACCCGGTCGAGCAGCACCGGCACGTGAGCCGCGGGTAAGGATCCACCGGGCACCGGTCCACCGGGCACCGATCCAGCAGGCACAGCAGCAGCGGGCGGAACCGGGAAGTCCGGTGCGTCCATGCTGAGCTCCTGAACTTCTCGGCCGTGGCGGGTGGTCGGGTGCAAAACGTGCGTGGCGCTGTCGCAGAGCTCTGATGGGCGTGCGGACTGGTCCCCGCCCGCCGGCCTGCGCCGCGTGCCTGGCGCCGGGGAAGTGCGTCAGGAAAACAGCGGAGGTGGCGGGAGGAGGCCGATCAGCACGAACACCACGGAAGCGGCCTCGGCAGCCATGGTCAGAGAAGGCCGGGAAGGACCTCCTCGGCGTCGGAGAACGAGTCCTCGGTGCCGTCGAGGTAGCTCTGCCACGCCGCCGCGGCCCACACCTCGACCCGGCTGTTCGCGCCGATGACGACGCAGTCCTTGGACAGCCCGGCGTAGTCGCGCAGCGGCTGCGGCACGGTGATGCGTCCCTGCGCGTCCGGCACCTCGTGCGATGCGCTGGCGAAGAAGACGCGGCTGAAGTCCCGCACGCTGCGCTGGGTGACCGGCGCGGAGCGGAGCAGGTCGGTGATCCGGGCGAACTCGGCCATGGGAAAGACGAAGAGGCAGCGCTCCTGACCCTTGGTGATCACCAGGCCCCCTTCGAACTCGTTCCGGAACTTCGCGGGAAAGGCGAGTCGGCCCTTGTCGTCCAGGCGGGGGGTGTGCGTTCCGAGGAACACCCGACACCCCCTGTTTGGACTGACCGCTCACACGTTCCCCACTGGGGCCCACCATACCCCACCGTCCACCACCGTCAATTCGAAACACCGCCTCGCGAGCCGCTGTCTCGGGACGCTATGGCAGCAAATCCGGGGCCTTCGAGCGGTGGGGAGGAATGGGATGACAAGCCTCCCGCTGCTGCCTTTTGGCGCTCGCTGGTCCGGAGTCGCCGATGGGCAACTACCCTCGACAGCGGCAGTCGGCTGAACGCTCGAACACCGGACGAGTCCCGCCCCCGGCGGATCGCCGCGACGTCCGCGAGCAGCTTCAGCAGGGAACGGCCCGGCCCACAGCTATTACCAGGACGGATGCGCTCAGTGACACATGTATCGCCGGCACCCGGAGCGCAGAGCGACGCGACGCCGCACGACCGTCCGTCGACCAACGGGCATAGCCCGTCGAACACCGTACCCACGCTGTCGGTGGCCCAGGTCGGGCCGGCGGCCGAACGGATCGTGGCCAACATAGAGAAGGTCGTCGCCGGCAAGCACGATGTCATCCGCCTCGGCGTGACCGTCCTGCTGGCCGAGGGGCATCTCCTCATCGAGGACGTGCCCGGCGTCGGCAAGACGACCTTCGCCAAGGCGCTCGCCCGCTCCATCGACTGCACCGTCCGCCGCATCCAGTTCACGCCGGATTTGCTTCCCAGCGATGTCACCGGGGTCAGCATCTACAACTCCGAGTCCACCGACTTCGAGTTCAAGCCCGGGCCGGTGTTCGCCAACATCGTCCTCGGCGACGAGATCAACCGGGCCTCCCCGAAGACCCAGGCCGCGCTGCTGGAATGCATGGCCGAGCGCCAGGTAACCGTCGATGGCGCCCGCTACGTCCTGCAGTCGCCCTTCCTGGTGCTGGCCACCCAGAACCCGATCGAGATGGAAGGCACCTACGCCCTGCCCGAGGCGCAGCGCGACCGGTTCACCGCGAAGCTGTCGCTGGGCTATCCCGACCGCGCCGCGGAGATCGCGATGCTCAGCGACCAGACGACGGCCGACCCGCTGACCACGCTCACCACCGTCTCCGACGCCGAGCACATCCGGGCGCTGATCGAGACGGTGCGCAACGTCCACGTCGCCGAGGCGGTGAAGGACTACGTGGTCAGCCTGGTCGAGGCCACCCGCAACCATTCCGACATCCGCCTCGGCGCGTCACCTCGTGCCTCGCTGCACCTGCTGCGGACGGCCAAGTCCGCGGCTGCCATCGCCGGGCGCGACTTCGTGCTGCCCGACGACGTGCAGCGACTGGTGGCGCCGGTGCTGGCCCACCGGCTGCTGCTCGCTCCGAGCGCGATCGTGGCCGGACGCTCCCCCGAGAACCTGCTGGCCGAGATCGTGGTGAAGGTGCCGATCCCGGTGGCAAGCGCACGTATATAGCAGTCACGCGTACATAGCAGTCGCACATATACAGACAGTCCATATCGAGGATAGTTCGATGTTGAGGACAGTTCATGGCAGCTAAGCAGTCCGCGGGGCAAGGCTCCGACGACGCGGCGTCCGTCGCGACGACGCGGGTCTCGCTCACCAGCCGCGGCCGGACGTTCATCGCGGTCGGCGTCATCTTGGTGCTGACGGGGCTGGCACTCGGCGTGCAGGATCTTCAACGTCTCGGCGTGCTGCTGCTGGTCCTACCGCTGCCGGCGTGGTGGGCGGTGCGCCAGGCGCGGTCCGGACTGCGGGTCGGCCACAGCGTGAGTTCCGCCCGAGTCGTCCGCGGCGAGCGGGCCGAGGTACGGGTGGTGCTGAGCAATCCGCAGCCCTTCGGTACCGGGCCGCTCCGGGTCACCGAGACCGTTCCCCGCGGCCGTCCGCTGCGCTTCAGCGTCGCCGGGGTGCGCGGTCGCCAGCATCGCACGGTCGCCTATCCGCTGCCCGCACTTCCTCGCGGCCGGTACGCCGTCGGCCCGACCACGGTGGTGGCGAGCGACCCGTTCGGCCTGATCACCGCGGAGTCCCGCTCCACCGACACGGCCGAGCTGATCGTGCGGCCCGAGACGGTTCCGTTGCCGGCACTGCCGTTGCCGATGGCCTGGCGCGACGGTGCCGCGACGATGAGCCACTCGGTAGGTGCCGGCGGTTCCGACGACGCATCCGTCCGGGAGTACCGGCACGGCGACGACCTGCGCAAGATCCACTGGCGCAGCACCGCCCGCTCCGGCGGTCTGATGGTGCGGCAGGAGGAACGGCCCTGGCACGGCGAGAGCCTGGTGCTGCTGGACACCCGAGTCGGCGCCTATCCCGTCGGCGGCGGAATCTACCCCGGCGGCGGGGGTTCGGCGGGTGCCCTCGGCGCCGAGTCGGCGGCCTTCGAGTGGGCCGTCACCGCCGCCGCGAGCATCGGCCGGCACCTGGCCGAACGGGGCCGGCGGGTCGCGGTCGTCACCGGCGGCGGCCAGGTCGCCCACGATGACGCCGCGGCGATCCTGGACCTGACCGCGGAGGTCAGGCCCGCGCTCCGGGCGGATGTCCAGCCGCTGGTCACCGCGCTCACCGGCCTCGGCCGGGAGTCGTCGGTGTTCGCGATCCTCGCGGCCACGCCCAAGAGCTCCGTCGGCGAGCTGCTGGTCAAGCCGCAGCTGCCCGGGTCGGCGGTGGCGCTGCTGCTGCGCCCCTGGACCTGGGCGGCCGGCGGCCGTGACGCGCTGTCGGAGACCGCGTGGCACAGCACGGCAGACTCCCTGCGCGCCAGCGGGTGGCGGGTGCTGCCGGTGGAGGCCGGCGACGAGCTGGTCGAGCTGTGGCCCACGCTCCTGACGACCCGACCGGTGGTGCTGCGATGACCGCGCCGACGCTCGCCCCCACCTCTCGCGGCTTCCGGCCGGCCGGAAGCAGCAACGGCCTCGACGCCTCGCTGCCCGCCGTCAGCGGCGCGGTGGCGCTCGGCATGCTGCTCACCACCCTGCCGTTGCGCTCGGTGTTCACGGACTGGTCCTGGCTGACCGTCAGCATCGGCTGTGCGCTGCCGTACCTGGCGATCGTCGCGCTGGCACGATCCCGCACAGCCCCGCGCTGGTGGCACAGCGCGGTGGGCCTGGCGGCCTCGCTGCTGATGCTGCTCTGGGTCTTCGTGCCACAACACCTGGCTCTGGGCGTGCTTCCCACCGGCAGCTCGTTCGGGGACCTCTCGGACCTGGTCCGCACCGCCCGTGACACGGTGCGGAGCCAGCATGCCCCGCTGGCCTCGACCCAGGCTCTGCGGCTCCTGGTCGCGGCGGCGCTGGTCGCGCTGGCGGTGCTGACCGATGTGTTGGCGATCCTGCTCCGGCATCCACTGCTCGCCTCCGCGCCACTCCTCGAGGTGCTCGTGGTTGCGTCCGCGACGTCGTCCAGGGCCTCGAACCCGATCTGGTTCGCGGCCGCGGCGCTGGGATTCCTGCTCATCATGCTTGCCGGAACCCGGTTGCAGGACCGTGCCTGGGGGCCGTCCGTCGACGGCTCCGGCGGCCGACTCGGCGGCGCCCGGCGGATGGCGGTGACCGGAGTGGTCGCCGCCCTGATCGTTCCGGCGGTGCTGCCGTCGGCCTCGGTGAACGTGCTCGCCCGGGCGGCGCACCACAACGGTGGGGGCTCCGGCCAGGGCGGCAGCGGCCAGATCGTGCTCAACAGCCTGGCGTCGCTGCGCGGATCGCTGCAGCGGCCGACTCCGGTGGACCTGTTCCGGGTGCAGGTCACCCGTGGCAGCGATCCGTTCTACATCCGCCAAGAAGTGGACGACATGTTCACCAATGACGGCTGGCGACCGTCCGGACGTACGTACGACAACCCTCGCGCGATCACTCCACTGGGCAGCGGCCACTACCCGGTCGGCCCCCAGTCCGACGACACCCAGGCGACCAGCACGCCGGCGTTCTCGATGAACGCCCGGTTCACGATCCTCGCCCTCGGCGGGACGACGCTGCCGATCCTGGCCAACCCCGCGGCCTTTGGACCGCCCTCCGACACCGCCAGCTGGAACAGCCGCACGTCCAGTGCCTTCGGCGTCTCGTTGAAGCCGAGCATGACCTATACCGAGACCGTTAAGCAGCCGGCGCCGAAGGTGGCCCAGCTGGAGGCGGCCATCCCCTGGACCGGCGGTGTCGACGCGGGGCTCGCAGCGCAGCTCACGTTCCTGCCCCCGCAACCGGACGAGGTGGCCCAGCTCGCGAGCCGGCTCGCGGGCGGCGAAAGGACGCCGTACGACAAGGCCCGGGCCATCTCGAGTTACTTCACCAATCCCCGGAACGGCTTCAGTTACGCGCTGAACGCACCGCCCAATGACGGCCGCAACGCGCTGGTGACCTTTCTGGACAAGAAGACCGGGTACTGCCAGCAGTACGCCGCGGCCGCCGCGGTGCTGATGCGCCAGGCCGGCCTGCCCGCGCGCGTGGTGATCGGCTACACCCACCACGCCCCGGACGCCAACGGTGTCTTCACCGTCACCACCTCGGACGCGCACTCGTGGGTCGAGGTGTTCTTCAACGGGATCGGTTGGGTGCCGTTCGACCCCACCCCGCTCGCGGGTGCCGACTCGGCCCGCGCCGTCGCGCTGCCGTGGGCCACCCACGCGGTGGACCCGCCAGTCCAGACCGCCGAGCCGACCGCGAACCGGGGCCAGTCGATGGCACCGTCCGCGGCGCGGCCGGAGCAGACCGCGGCGCCGGTCGCGGCAGCCGCCGCGCAGACCTCCTCACCGGTGTGGCGGGTCCTGGTCACCGTGCTGGTGCTCATCCTGGTGCTGGCAGCGCTCGTGGTCGGCCCACGCCTGCTGCGGCGACGCCAGCGACGCAGGCGACTCGATCGAGCACGGTCGACCGGCAATCCGGAGACACTGTGGCAGGAGCTCGCGGCGACGGCCGCGGACCGCGAGGCGCTGTGGCCCGACACCGTGACGGTGGGCCAGGTGCCGGGCTGGCTGTCCGGTCACGGGATGGACGCAAGCGGGCACGCCGCCCTGACGGCACTGGCCGCCAGGGTGGAGCGGGACCGGTTCAGCGCCCGGCGCGGCAGCGAGATTCCGGCAGAATCGATCACGGAGCTGGACGAGGCGTTGTCCCGCTGGGCTCGCCGCACGGACCGGCGGCTGCGGTTGGTGCACCGCTGGATTCCGCGCTCGCTGATCGGCAGGCACTCCCGCTGGTCCCGCTGAGCTAATGGCAGGTCCTCCGGCAGGGCTAATGGCAGGTCCACCCGGCAGGCGCGACTATCCACCCGGCAGGCGACCCGGGCACCTGAGCGGCCGGGCGGCAGCTGAGCGAGTCAAGGGAGACCGAACGGCCCAGCGCGGGCTGGGCCGTTCGGTCGAGCTATCCGTCTGGCGTCGGGTGGGAGCGTCAGTTCTCGTCGAACCGGCGGCGCATCCGATCTTCCATCTTGGTCCGTAGCGTGTTCGACTTCGCGCCGCGCGGATCGTGGGCCAGCGAGGCCGCGCTGTTGCGCCTCGGTCCGCGCAATGCACCGGCGCCGGCCACGCACGAGCCGACGATCAGGACGAATCCGGCGACACCCAGCAACGTCAGGTGGGCGGTGAGCCCGACAAGAACCACCACCAGGCCGACGACCACCCCCAGAATCGAAAGGGCCAGCATCGTGCGGGCGCGACTTCGCGGCCGCGCTGACCTCACCGAGGAGGCGAACTTGGGATCCTCGGCATACAGGGCTTGTTCTATTTCGTTGAGAAGTCTCTGCTCATGCTCGGAGAGCGGCATCATGCCCTCCCATCCCTGTCACTGCGTACTGGCCCATTGCCAACGCCTGTTTCTTTGCCCCACTGGCCATGCGGGCCGAAGAGGGATACACCCTGAGCATACGAGTCGAAATGTGAGTGCGAAAGTTGTCGGCGACGATTGCTACATCGCTGGAGACAATTCGTTACATCTTTCGATAGTCACTGTGCGGGACGCCGGGGCACATGCCGGTTCAATCCGCCCGTCGGGGTGTCTGCGGTCTTGGAACGGAGCAGCGAGGCCGGTCCCACCACCGACTCTCCGAACCTCGCGGCGAGCGCGTCGATGGCATGCTCCGCCGCGCCGGAAGGTCGTCGCGCCGGCCCCGGACCGCTGAGATCGAGTGCCAGCTGTGTCGCTTCACCGGCCGGTCGCAGGTTTTCGGCCTTCACGCCGACCAACCGCACCCGGGGCTGGTCCAGCTTCAAGCCGCGATAGAGCTGCAGGGACTCCGCGTACACCACCGCGGCGGCGTCTGTCGGTTCGGCTAGCGTCCGTACCCGGGTGAGGGTGGTGAAATCCGCGAATCGGATCTTGATGCCCACCGTGCGCGCGACCCGTCCCGCCTGGCGCAGCCGTTCGGCCACCTCGCCGGCACCTCGGAGCAATTCCCGCGCCACGTCATCCTCGGTGAGCAGGTCCGAATTCATCGTACGGTCGGTCGAGATCGACTTCTCTTCTTCGCGTGGGCTGACCACTCGTTCGTCGCGGCCGTTCGCCAGTTCGTACAGGTGGATCGCTGTCGCGTTGCCCACCGCGCGGCGCAGGGTGTCCAGCGGGGTGACCGACAGCTCCCCCACCGTGCGGATCCCCAGCCTGCGCAGCGGCTCCGCGGTGCGCTTGCCGACGCCCCACAAGGCTGTGACCGGCAGCGGGTTCAGGAAGTCCGCCAGGCCGGCAGCGCTGACCACGCGGAGGCCATCCGGCTTGCAACTTCCCGAAGCGAGCTTGGCAACGGACTTGATGGTGGCAACGCCTACCGAACAGGTCAGCTGCTGGTCCTCGGCCACCCGCCGCCTGATCTGCCGGGCGATGTCGGCCGGCCTGCCGAACAGGCCCACAGCCCCGGAGACGTCGAGGAAGGCTTCGTCCAGGGACAGTGGCTCGATCACGGGTGTGAATTCGGCGAAGATCTTCATGATGGCGGTAGAGGTGCTGGTGTAGGCCTTGCGATCGGGTGATATGACCACCAGCCGCGGGCACAGCCGCAGCGCCTGGCCCATCGGCATGGCACTGCGCACCCCGAACACCCGGGCCTCGTACGACGCCGCCGCGACGACGCCCCGGCCCTCGGTCCCACCGACGGCGACCGGCAGGCCGCGCAGTTCCGGGCGGGCTCTGATCTCGACACTGGCGAAGAACGCGTCCATGTCGACGTGCAGGACGTGGCAACCGGTGTCGTCACCGTCGATCTCGCCTGAGGAGCGGGGCAGGTCCGCGCTGCGTCCCATGACGATGCCAGACCTTGCTAGCTCACCGCGGCGGGCGGCAACTGGCCGGTGCCGGCAGGACGGGCGACGATGTGCAGCCGCGAGGCGATGTCGCGATAGGGCGCCAGTCCCGCAGTCGCGGCTTCGAGCTCGGACAGGGCCACCAGCGAGCCGGCCCGTTCGAGCTGCACACCCGGAACGAGCTCGGTGAACACGCCGACGCCCTCGACCGCAGTGATCTCGAGCCCCGCCGCGGCGCACTGGCCGAGCACGGTATTTAGGTCGTAGGCGTTTTCTGACGACCGGTGGAAGGCGGCGAGAGCACCCGTGACGTCTCCCGCCAGGGCGCGCCCGAGCACGGCGGCCACCGGGTTCGCGACCAGGACGCTCACCACCCCGGCGGACCGCAGCACGGCACCGATCTGCTGCAGCGCGAGGCCGGGGTTGGAGGCGCTCTCGAGTACCCCGTGCACCAGCACCACGTCGAATCCGGTCGGCGGCAGCAACTCCGCCATGGATTCGGCCTCTGCCTGTACGGCGGTGACACTGTCGCGCACGCCGGCCTCGGTCGCCCGGCGGAGCATGGTGGACAGCGCGTCGATGCTGACATCGACAACCGTTACCCGGGCTCCGCGAGCCGCCAGGGGGACGGCCAGGCTGCCCGAACCGCCGCCACAGTCGAGCACTCGCGGCGCGGCGTACCCGCGCACCATCGCGCAGACGCTCGCCCAGAGCAGCGGGGACAACCCGCGCGGCACATCGCCGTCGGCCAGGCCTCGTAAGTCGGTTGCCACGAGGTCAAACACTAGCGGTGCTTCGATCGACGGTGCCGTCGGCGAGCCACTCAACTGGCAACACCGAGCGATAGCAGGCCGACCATCCGCTCGACGATGGCGATGAATTCGCCGGCGGCCCGCAGCAGATCGTCGGCCTCGCGGTCAGAGACGACCGTCACGGAGCCCGCCTCGATGACCGCCCGCCGGTTGGCGCTGTCGGCGAAGTAGGCAGACCACTCAGCCAGTTCGGGAGCGACCCCGTCCAGCAGTACCCACGCGCTGGTGGGCCGCCGCCGCGCCGCCGCGGCCGGCCGGGCTCGCAGCGCGAGCACCGCGGCGGCCGCTCGCAGTGCAGCCAGATGCGCTGATCGATACTTTTCGGCAGCGACCGGTTCGAGAACAGCCTGATCCCAGGTGCTCTTCGCCTGGGATATCAGCGCCACCACGCTGCCGGGTACCGGACTGGTCATCGCGTACTCCTCACCTCTGCGACCTCTGCGGGAAACCGCCTCGTCAGCGGGGCCACTGGGCCGTGAGACGAGCGGGGGCCGGTCGGAACGGGCCTCGTCGGCTCGTAATCGAACGGTTGTTCGAACAGTAGCACGTGCGGACGCGCGCCCACGAGACTTCTTCGGCCGTGACTCCGGCCAGCAGCCGGTCAGCTCCAACTGGACCGCGCGCTCGTCGGACGGGAGCCCGCCGGCGTCCGTCCGGGTGGGCTCTGACCGGGTCACATCCCTCATGGACACGACCGTAGGCGCACCCTCTGACAGTAATGCCGCGCTGATCACCCAACCGGGTTGCTGGGCACTGACTCCGGAACCCCGCTGAGCACTCCGGAAGTCCGCTGAGCACTCCGGAACCCCGCTGAGTCAGCCCCAGCCCAGCGCGGCGACCGCGCCGATCACCACGACCGATGGGGCGGACAGGCCGGCCTCGCGCACCGCCGCTGCCAACTCACCGAGCGGAGCACGCACCACCCGCTGGTTCGGCAGGGTCGCCCGGTGGATGGCCGCGGCCGGGGTGTCCGCCGGACGCCCGTGCTCGATCAGCTCCGCGGCGATGCCCGCCAGGGTGTCCATGCCCATCAGCAGCACCAGGGTGGACGGGCCGACCGCCAGCTCCGGCCAGTTCCAGCCGGCTTCGGCGCGCCCCGGGTCGCGGTGCCCCGACACCACGGCGAAGTCGGCGGCCAGGCCGCGGTGGGTCACCGGGATACCGGCCGCCGCCGGCGCGGCGATGGCGGAGGTGATCCCGGGCACCACCTGAACCGGGATACCGGCCGCCACGCAGACAGCCGCCTCTTCACTGCCCCGTCCGAACACGAACGGGTCGCCGCCCTTGAGCCGCACGACGCGCTTGCCGTGCTGTGCCCGGTCCACGATCACGGCGTTGATCTCGTCCTGGGTGAGGTTGTGCCGGTGCGCGGACTTGCCACAGTCGATGATCTCGACGCCCGGGTCCAGCTCGGACAGCAGTGATCGCGGCGCGAGCCGGTCGGTGACGACGACGTCAGCCTCGAACAGCAGCCGGCGGCCGCGCACCGTGATGAGCTCGGGATCACCGGGACCCCCGCCGACCAGGGCGACGCTGCCCGAGGCGGCAGGCCGGACCGGCCTGGCCGACAGCGCGCCGATCTCGAGCGATGAGGCGATCAGGTTGCGCAGCTCGTCCGCCCGCCGCGGGTCGTCCCCGGCGTTCACCGAGATCGTCAGGTCCCCGCTGCTGTGGATGGCGGGAACCCGGGCCGTCCCGGAGGACGCGGTATCGGCACGCACGCAGAAGATCCGGGCCTGGGCGGCTTCCTCGGCCACCGCCGCGTTCACCGCACTGTCGTCGGTCGCGGTGACAGCGAGCCAGGCTTGAGCGAGATCACCGGCGCGGTACGGGCGGGGGTGCACCGACACCGACGTCGCGGCCAGCTCGGCCGTGACGGTCGGAGCGATCACCACTACCCGCGCGCCGGCTTCGGCGAACGTCTTGGCCCGCCGGGTCGCCACCGCGCCGCCCCCGACGATGACGACCTGACGACCCACCAGATCGAGAAGAATAGGAAGACCGCTCACATCAGCAGTCTTCCGTAGCGCGGGAACGCGGCGCCGCCGAGGGGCCGATGCCCGCGACCGCTACTGGTGCCACTCCTGCCGGCAGGGCGGTCAGCTGACCATGCCGGCAGCTACCGTGGCGCCGCTGGACGGGTCGACCAGCAGGAAGGCGCCGGTGGACCGGTTGACCTGGTACGGGTCCACCACGGCGGGCTCGGCCAGTCGGATCCGGACCTTGCCGATGTCGTTGAGCCCGAGCTCGGTGGCAGGCTCGGGCGTCACCGTGGCGATGTCCAACCGCGAGTGCACGCCGTCCACCACCGCTTGGATGTCACGGGTGGTGTGCCTGAGCCGGTAGCGGTCCCCGGCGCGCAGCGGCTTGTCGGTCAGCCAGCACACCGTGGCGGCAAGCTCCCGGGTGGCGACGGGCTGCGGGTCGCCGTCGGCCACGATCAGGTCGCCGCGGGCGATGTCCACGTCGTCGGTGAGGCGGACCGTCACCGAACGTCCTGCTGCGGCCTCGGCGAGCTCGCCGTCCGGGGTGTCGATGCCCTCCACCGAGGACACCCGGCCCGACGGCAGCACGCGGACCTTGTCGCCCTTGCGCAGCACGCCCGCCTCGACCCGCCCGGCGTAGCCGCGGTAGTCGGGGTAGAGCGCCGTCTGCGGGCGGATGACGACCTGCACCGGAAAGCGGGCCGGCAGCTGGCGCCCGACCGCCGGCTCGACCTCTTCCAGGTACTCCAGCAGCGGCGCGCCGCTGAACCACGGCATGTTGACGGACTTGTCGACAATGTTGTCACCGGCGAGAGCCGCCACCGGGATCGGTGTGAAGTGTGCCCGGCCCAGCTGGGATGCCGCGGCCGCGAAGTCGCCCACGATGGCGTCGAACACCGTCTCGGCGTACCCGACCAGGTCCATCTTGTTCACGGCCAGCACGATCTCGGACACCCGCAGCAGCGAGGTCACCGCCAGGTGCCGCTTGGTCTGCTCGACCACACCGCTGCGCGCGTCGACCAGGATGACCGCGACGTCGGCGGTGGAGGCGCCGGTCACCGTGTTCCGGGTGTACTGCACGTGGCCCGGTGTGTCGGCGAGGATGAACGTCCGTCTCGCGGTGGCGAAGTACCGGTACGCGACATCGATCGTGATGCCCTGCTCACGCTCGGCGCGCAGGCCGTCCACCAGCAGCGCCAGATCGGCGCCCTCGTAGCCACGCCGCTCGGAGGCGGTTTCTACCGCGGTCATCTGGTCGGCGAGCACGGCCTTCGCATCGTGCAGCAGCCGTCCGACGAGCGTGGACTTGCCGTCGTCGACCGATCCGGCCGTGACGACGCGCAGCAATTCACCCGGCATCAGAAGTAACCCTGACGTTTGCGATCTTCCATGGCGGCCTCGCTGGCCCGGTCATCCGCCCGGGTCGCGCCGCGCTCAGAAATGGTGCTGGCGGCGGTCTCGGTGATGATCGCGGCGACGTCAGCGGCGGCGGACTCGACCGCTCCGGTGCAGGTCGCGTCCCCCACGGTGCGGTACCGCACCTGCCGGGTCTCGACCGTTTCGCCTTCGCGCGGTGGCGTGAACTCGGTCACGGCAAGCAGCATTCCGTCGCGCTGGACGACGGGCCGCTCGTGTGCGAAGTAGATGCTGGGAACCTCGATGCCCTCACGCTCGATATAGGCCCAGATGTCCAGCTCGGTCCAGTTCGACAGCGGAAACACCCGGACGTGCTCGCCCGTGCGGTGCCTGCCGTTGTACAGATCCCACAGCTCCGGGCGCTGATTGCGCGGGTCCCACTGACCGAAGTCGTCGCGCACCGAGAACACCCGCTCCTTCGCGCGGGCCTTCTCCTCGTCCCGGCGGGCGCCCCCGAGCACGGCGTCGAAGCGGTTCGAGGCGATGCCGTCGAGCAGCGGAATCGTCTGCAACGGATTGCGGATGCCGCCCGGTGACTCGGTCACCCTTCCGTCCTCGATCGCCTCCTGCACGCTGGCGACCACGAGCTTGACGCCCGTCTCGGCGACCTTGCGGTCGCGGTAGTCGATCACCTCGGCGAAGTTGTGCCCGGTGTCGACATGCATCAACGGAAAGGGCAGCCGGGACGGCCAGAACGCCTTCATCGCCAGGTGCAGCATCACGATCGAGTCCTTGCCGCCGGAGAACAGCAACACCGGACGCTCGAACTGCCCGAACACCTCACGGATGATGTGGATGGCCTCGTCCTCGAGGTCGGTCAGCCAGGCCCGTTCCAACGAGTCCACCGACAGCAGCGACGTCATAGCAGATTCTCCTTTCGCAACAACGAGATCAGGTCGTCGGTCACGTCGTCGACCGAGCGGCCGGCGGTGTCGATGCGCAGGTCCGCGTTCGGTGGCGGCTCGTACTCGCCGTCGATGCCGGTCAGGCCGTCCAGCGTGCCCGACCGCTGCCGCGCGTAGAGGCCCTTGACGTCGCGCTCGGCGCAGGTCTGGAGGGGGGTGGCGACGTGGATCTCCAGGAACGGGGTGCCGGCGTCGGCATGGGAGGCACGCACGCCGTCGCGGGCGGCGGCGAACGGCGACACCACGGACGCCAGGACGAGGACGCCGTTGCGAGCCAGCCGCGAGGCCACCCAGCCGATCCGCGCGACGTTGGCGTCGCGATCAGCGCGCGAGTACCCGAGCTCGGGAGACAGCACTGGGCGGACCGCGTCGCCGTCGAGGATCTCGACCGGACGACCGGCGGCGCGCAGCCGCAGCGCGAGTGCCTCCGCCAGCGTGGTCTTACCGGCGCTGGGAAGGCCGGTGAACCACAGCGTCGCACCGTGGCCGGTACCTACCTGGGGAGAGCGGGGCTGAGTCTGAGCCGTCATGGCGTGCGCGTCCTGAGTGTCGGCGGGCGATGCGGACGCGCCCATGCCGCCGTTGATCGGCGGGAGCTCGGCGGGAGCTGCGTCAGCGGGGTGCGTTCGAGGCGGCCGGGAGCAGGCCGGGGAACGCGGTCAGAAGGTCCGACAGGCCGCGCTGACGACGCGCTGCAGATCCACATGCAGGCGTGCGACGAGCGTGACGGCGAACATGATTCGAGTGTGGCACAGATGCCGGTCGCGAACCAACGACATCGATCCCGACCGGCCGTAGCCGCCGACTTCGACGTAGCCGTGATCGTGTGGAACCATGGAAGCGTGCGCCCAGCTCCCCTCCTGCTGACTTCGCGCCGCCACATCGACTTGCAGCGGGTGGCTGGCGCTGGCTGTTGAGCGCCCTTCGCACCACCGCCCGAGCACGATCTGGCACATCTCGAAGGGATCAACCGCGCATGGCAGCGGGTAAAGGACAGGGTCAGTGGGCGCTCGGATACCGCGAGCCACTCAACCCGAACGAGCGCAGCAAGCGCGACAACGACGGCCTGCTCGTCAAGCAGCGGATCATCGACATCTACCAGCACACCGGTTTCGACGGCATCGATCCCGGTGACCTGCGGGGCCGCTTCCGCTGGTTCGGGCTCTACACCCAGCGCGCCCAGGGCATTCCCGGCGGCCGGACGGCCGTTCTGGAGCCCGAAGAACTCGAGGACAAGTTCTTCATGCTGCGGGTACGCATCGACGGTGGCGAGCTGACGTCGGAGCAGCTGCGGGTCCTCGGTGAGATCTCGACCACCTATGGCCGCGACGTCGCCGACATCACCGACCGACAGAACGTCCAGTACCACTGGATCCGGATCGAGGATGTCCCGACCATCTGGGGCAAGCTCGAAGCGGTCGGCCTCGACACCACCGAGGCGTGCGGTGACACCCCACGGGTGATGCTCAGCTGCCCGCTGGAGGGAGTTGCCGCCGACAGCGTCCTCGACGGCGGTCCGGTGCTGCGCGAGACGGCAGCGAAATTCGTGGGTGACCCCGCGTTCTCGAACCTGCCCCGTAAGTTCAAGACGGCCATCTCCGGCTGCTCGCAGCACTGCGTGAACCACGAGATCAACGATGTCTCGTTCGTCGGCGTCACCGGTGCCGACGGCACGGCCGGCTTCGACCTCTGGGTGGGCGGCGGGCTGTCGACCAACCCGATGTTCGCGCAGCGGCTCGGCGCCTTCGTGCGACCGGACGAGGTCGCCGACGTGTGGGCCGGGGTCTGCGGCATCTTCCGCGACTACGGCTACCGCCGCTCGCGCAACCACGCCCGGCTGAAGTTCCTGATCGCCGACTGGGGTCCCGAGAAGTTCCGTGAGGTACTGGAGCGGGAGTACCTCGGCCACGCCCTGCCGGACGGCCCCGCTCCCGAGAAGTCCCCGTCACACCGCGACCACATCGGCATCATCGAACAGCGCGACGGCCAGTACGCGGTCGGTGCCACCACAGCGTCCGGCCGCACCAGCGGCACGGCGCTGAGCCGGGTGGCGAAATTGGCGGAGTCCCTCGGTGGCGGGCGCATCCGCACCACGGCACAGCAGGGCCTGGTGATCCTGGACGTTCCTGCGGAGAATGCCGAAGCGGTCGCGGACGAGCTCGAGACCCTCGGCCTGTCCGCCCGTCCCACGAAGTTCCACCGCGGCACGATCGCCTGCACCGGCATCGAATTCTGCAAGCTCGCGCTGGTCGAGACCAAGGGTCGCGCCGAGATCATCCGCAAGGAGCTGGAGCAGCGGATGCCTGACTTCGACACCCCGATCACCATCAACGTCAACGGCTGCCCGAACTCGTGCGCCCGGTTCCAGACCGCCGACATCGGCTTCAAGGGCATCGTGCAGAAGGTCAAGCAGGACGACGGCTCGTTCGCCGACGCGGAGGCGTTCCAGGTGCACCTCGGTGGCCAACTCGGAGCAGAGGCCGCGTTCGGCCGCAAGTTCCGTGGCCTGAAGGTGACTGCCGCCGAGGCTCCCGACTACGCCGAGCGGATCCTCAACGGCTACCTCGACCGCCGTGCCGAGGGTGAGTCCTTCGCCACTTATGTGACCAGGGCAGACGAGGACTGGCTGCTGTGAGCCGGCGCGTGGAATGACCGAGCGAGCCGCGCCGTTCCATTGTCCGTACTGCGCCGACGAGGATCTTCGCCCCTTCGGTGAAACGCATGGCCAGTGGCGATGTGGCGCCTGTCAAAGGGTGTTCGCCCTCAAGTACGTGGGCATCGCCGCGGACTGGACCACTGAGCCACAGACAGGGAGCACCGATGAGCCTCGGAACTGACCTGACCAGCCTGCAGGCTTTGGCCGAACGTGCCGGCGACGAGCTCGAGGACGCCTCCGCGCTGGAGATTCTCGAGTGGGCGCGGCAGCAGTTCGGAACCGAGTGGTGCGTGACCTCGTCCATGGCCGACGCGGTGTTGCCGCATCTCGCCTCGCGGGCGATGCCGGGCGTCGACGTGGTTTTTCTCGATACCGGCTACCACTTCGCCGAGACGATCGGCATGCGGGACGCGGTCTCGGCCGTGCTTCCGGTGAACGTCCGGACAATGCTGCCGCTGAGGACCGTCGCCCAGCAGGACGCCGAGTTCGGCCCCAAGCTGCATGACCGGGATCCCGGCGCCTGCTGCGCCATGCGCAAGGTCGAGCCGCTGGAGCGGGCGCTGGCTCCGTACCGGGCCTGGGCATCGGGTGTCCGTCGCGCGGACTCCCCCACCCGTGCCGGGGCACGCGTCGTCGAGTGGGACGCCAAGCGCAATATGGTGAAACTCAATCCCATCGCTACCTGGACCGACGAGCAGGTGGACGCCTACATCGCCGAGAACGGCATTCTGGTGAACCCGCTGCTGTCCGATGGCTACGGCTCCATCGGCTGCGGTCCGTGCACCCGCCGGCTGCTTCCTGGCGAGGATGCCAGAGCGGGACGCTGGGCCGGCCTCGACAAGACCGAGTGCGGCCTGCACACCTGAGTCAGTGGCGCTTGGACATCCGACGCATGACCCACCCGGCCAGAGCCGCACCGACGACCGCGCAGCTCGCGAGTGCCCAGCCGAGAGACCTGTCCCCGTTGTGGCCGGCGGATACCGGCCCCGGCTGCGAAGTAGTGGCACCGGGCGTTGGCCGTGCTGCCGCCGAACTGCTGGCAGCCGGTGGCTGCTTCGTCACCGCCGGCAGCTCCGTCACTGCCGGCAGCGCAACGGTGTAGACCGGCGCGCCCGCGCCCTCGGTGTCGATCAGCAAGCCCCGGCCACCGAAGGCGATGCCCTCGCCCAAGGGCTGCTCGGGCAGCGGCATCCGGGTCGGCTTACCTGCCAGAGCCCCCGGCACGTCGGAACCCCGAACTGGCCACAGGTAGGCATCGGTGTAGGTGCGCACGACCAGCCGGCTGCCGTCGGCGGACATCGAGGCCCCCGTCGCCGTGAGCTGACCGACCAGGTTGGGACCGCCCGTCGTCCCGGTGAACTCGAAGTCAATGGATCCCACCCTGCTGAGCGCCTGAGTTGCCGCTCCCGGACCACTTGGTGCGGCAGGCAGTTCGAACACCTCGCTCCGGCCGAACAGCGACTTGGTGACGAGATATACCCGGTGGCTGAGCGGGTCGACGAAGAGCGCCTCGGCATTGTGCGGGCCGTCCGGGTAGCGCAGCCGCCAGACGTCCGGTCGGCCGGTTGCGAGATCGCCGCCCGAGCCACTGGCGCCCGACCCGCTGCCGACTGCTGGCTCGTCCACCCGATACACCGTGATGCTCGTCCTGGACTCGTCGTTGTTCCCGATGTCGCCTAGCCAGACCGACGGCACGCGGCGGGCGTCCGGGCCGGTCGCAAGATCCTCCCAGTCCACGTTGCGGGCATCCGGAACCTGGCAGACCGCCACAGTGCGGCCGGTGCTGGCGTCCACGGCGAAGAACCGGGCGCTGTCACCACTGTCGTTCTGCACGTAGACCACGCCCGGCGACCGGACGCCCACGGCCAGCCCGCTTGCCTCGTCGATGCGCGGATCGGCGAAGCGGAACGCCACCGAGGACGTCGCCGCGGCGGCGAGCGGGTCACCGAGCACGGCCGGACCGGCCAGTACGGCCGCTCCGACCAGCAGTGCTGGCCGACCGATCATCGCGACGACAGCGGAACCAGCAGCACCGCCCTGATCCGCACCCGGCCACCGTACGGCAGCCACTTCGCCCGTGGCTCCCACCCGGTCAGCCTCGCCGCCGCCGCCAAGCGCCCTGGCGTGCACGCCGATCGCCGCTGTCGCCTAATCTGCAAGGCATGGACGACGCGACCGAGCCGGGCCTCCCCGCGCACGCGGTGACAGTTGTCGACGTTGCCCCGAGCCAGGTCCGTGCCCGGCTGGACGAGGCCATGGCGATCTACGTCGCCGCGATGGACTATGCCCCGTCCAGCGGCAGCCAGCGGGGCGTGCACCTGCTGCGGCACGCCTCCCTCGACTCGTTCCGGTGTCGGGCCGCGCTGGACGGCGACGGCACCATGCTGGCGTTCGGCTACGGCTACACCAGCCTGCCGGGACAGTGGTGGCACGACCTGGTCCACCGGGCCATCGGCGGCAACGCCGACGAGTGGTTGCACAACGCCTTCGAGCTCTCTGAGCTGCACGTGCTGCCGAGCGCGCAGGGCCGGGGCCTGGGCGAGCAGGTGCTGCGGTCACTGGCCACCGGACTCAGGCATCAGACGATGGTGCTCTCGACTCCGGAAGGCGAGAACCGGGCGTGGCGGCTCTACTGCCGGCTGGGGTTCGTCGATCTGGCCCGCAAGCACATGTTCCCCGGGGACCACCGGCCGTTCGGCGTCCTCGGCGCGACGCTGCCCTTCGCGCCCGCACCGAGCGCTGGTCCGACCAGCTAGCTGCTCACCAGCGGCTGGGACATCAGGTTGCCCCATACCTCGCGGGTGGCCTTGGAGCGGTTGAGTGTGTAGAAGTGGATGCCCGGCGTCCCCTCGTCCAGCAGCCGCTGCGCGAGCTTGGAGGTCTCTTCGATCCCCAGCTTCCGGACGGCCCTGGGGTCCTCCGCGATGGCCGCGAACCGCGCGCCGAGCGCGGCCGGGAATGCCGCCCCGGTGAACTGCTCGGACCGCTGGATGATCCCCATGTTCGTCACCGGCATCAGGCCGGCGATGATCGGGGCGTCGCAGCCGGCGGCCGCCACCCGATCGCGGAGCCGAAGGTAGGCGTCCGGATCGAAGAACATCTGCGTGATCGCGTAATCGGCGCCACGGCGGCACTTCTCGACGAACCGGGCGGTGTCCTCCTCGATCGACGCCGAGCGTGGGTGCTTGTACGGAAACGCCGCCACACCGACCGTGAAGTCACCGTGCGAGCGGATCAACTCGACCAGGTCCCCGGCATAGTGCAAGCCCTGGGCGTGCGCCGTCCACTCCCCCATCGGGTCGCCGGGCGGGTCACCCCGCAGCGCGAGGACGTTGGAGATGCCGGCGTCGGCTAGCCGGCCGATGATCGAGCGGAGTTCGCCGATCGAGTGCCCCACCGCCGTCAGGTGCGCCACCGGCAGCAGGGTGGTGTCGCTGGCGATGTGCTCGGTGATCTCGATGGTGTGGTCGCGGGTGGCACCGCCCGCTCCGTACGTCACCGAGACGAAGTCGGGGCGCAGTGACTCGAGCTCGCGGATGGTCGTCCAGAGCAGCCGGTCGTCCTCAGGCGTCTTGGGTGGGAAGAACTCGAACGAGAAAGTGGTCTTGCCCGCTGCGAAGCAGTCCCTCACGGTGCGCGCCATGGCGTAAGCGTAATGTCCGCGTTCGTGGAAGCGCGTCTGGACCCCTCAGTGCGTTCCGCCCTTCTGATCGAGTCCGTCGAACGCGAGCTGTCCCGGTTCCTGGACCGGCACCGCGCCGTGCTGACCGGCGTGCACTCCGACCTGGCGATGCTTGCCGACGCCGCGCGGCAGGCGGTTCTGAGCGGTGGCAAGCGGCTACGGCCCACCTTCGCGTACTGGGGCTGGCGCAGCGTCCAGCCAGACGGGGCGCTCGGCGAGGAGCAGCTGATCCGCGCCGCCGCCGGCCTGGAGCTGCTACAGGCCTGCGCCCTGGTCCACGATGACGTGCTGGATTCCTCCGACACCCGGCGCGGCCAGCCCGCAGCCCACGTCCGCTTCGCCGGCCAGCACCGGGACCACGGCTGGCCCGGGCCTGCGGAGGGCTTCGGTGACGCGGCCGCGATCCTGTTGGGCGACCTGCTGCTGTCGTGGTCGGAAGAGATGTTCCGGGACGCGATCGCGGGTCTGGGCGCCGACCGCGCCGGCGCCGCCGGCAACCACTTCGACCTGATGCGAACCGAAGTGGTCGCGGGCCAGTTCCTGGACGTGCTGGCACAGAGTCGAGGAGCCTTCGACCCGGACGAGGCGCTGCGCGTCATCGCCTTCAAGACGAGCAAGTACACCGTCGAGCGTCCACTGCTGATCGGGGCGACCGCTGCCGGCGGCGCCGAGCGGCTGCTGGGTTCGCTGTCGAGCTACGGCCAGGCCCTGGGCGAGGCATTCCAGCTGCGCGACGATCTGCTCGGGGTATTCGGGGATCCGGACCTGACCGGAAAGCCGGCCGGTGACGATCTGCGGGAGGGAAAACGAACGCTGCTGGTGGCGCTTGCCGCCGAGCTGGCCGACCCCGCGCAGCTGCGGGTGGTCGATGCCGGGGTGGGCGATCCCGAGCTGACCGCGGACGGCGTGCGGCGGCTGCGCGAGGTCCTGGTCGACACCGGGGCACGCGATCGGGTGGAGCGCCGGATCGCCGACCGGGCGGCCGCCGCCGCTACCGCGATCGACAGCGAAACCCTGGTGCTTCCCGACGCGGCTCGCGCACTGCTCGGACTGGCGCAGGCCGCCGCACACCGGTCTTTCTAGCGGTCTTTCCGGCGGCTCTCCGCCGGTCTTTCCGGCGGTGTTCCGCAGGAGCGCTCGCGCGTCAACCGGTTATCCTGTCGCACCCGTCTGCCACGATGGAGCAATGACCGCCGGACTGCAGCACAACGCGAGACAGGCGCCGCAGGCGCACGCGTCGCTGCGGTGGCTGGCCCGGTCGGTCGACGGCTGGGACGTCCGGCGGATCAGCCACGCCGGCCTGCTCGGCACCGTGCTGATCGCGCTCGGCAGCTTCGGAGCCGGCGCGCTGCCCGCCAACGACCCGACCCGGCACCTGCCCGTCATCGGCCTGCTGCGTGCGGGCCTGCCCGGGCTGCACGCCGCGCTGGCGCTGTACTACGTCGGCCTGGTGGTGCTGGTGACCGCCTGGCTGGTGCTCGGCCGGCTGTTGCTGACCGGCTCCACCCACGGCGACACCGAGATCGGCGCCGAGGTGGTCGCCCCGTCGCTGCTGCGCAGGATGCTGATCACCTGGATGGTTCCGCTGCTGTTCGGGATGCCGCTGGCCAGTTCGGACCTCTACAGCTACGCGGCCCAGGCACAACTGGCGCGGCACGGCCTCGATCCGTACACCACCACGCCCGCCGACCTGCCCACCGTGGACCTGGGCAAGTTCCTGGACAACGTCGCCTGGAAGTGGGTCGACACTCCCTCGCCGTACGGCCCGCTCTGGGTGGCCATCTCCAAGTGGGTGGCCACGCTCACCGGCGACCACGCCCTGATCAGCGTCCTGCTGCTGCGCCTGCTGCCCTTCGGCGCAGTCGTTCTCACCGCCCGGCTGCTGCCCACCCTTGCCCGGCACTGCGGAAAGCGGGCTGACCTGGCTCTGTGGCTCGCGGTCGCCAACCCGCTGACACTGGTGCACGCGGTCGGCGGCGGACACAACGACGCCGTGATGGTGGCGCTGATCGTGTGCGGCCTGGTGGTGGTCACCCGTCCGGGCGCGAACTGGCGCCATCTGGTGGCCGGCGTCGCCCTGATGACGCTGTCCGCCGCGGTCAAGTCACCGGGCCTCGTCGCGGTGGCCTTCGTGGTACCGGTCTACCTGACCGGCCGCGCCGGTCTGCGCCCTCGTGACTGGGTCCGGCACTGCGCCGCCACGGTGGCGGTCGGCGTTCCGGTCTTCGCACTGGTCTCCCTGATCGCCGGGGTGGGGCTGGGCTGGACGAAACAGGTCAGCTCCGGCGCTCCGGTGATCAACTTCATGTCGATTCCCACCATCCTGGCGGTGGGCTACCGCGCGTCGATCGGGGCTGCGCACGCCGGCACGATGGTGGACGCGACCGTCCGGCACTTCCGCGATGCCGGCTCGGTGGTCAGCGGCGTGCTGCTGATCGCGCTCTGGTTCCGGGCCCGCCGCGGGGCGGCCATTCCGCTGCTGGCGCTGGCGCTGGTCAGCGTCGTGGTGCTGGGTCCGGCCGTCCAGCCGTGGTACTTCACCTGGGCGCTCACCATCGGGGCCGTGTTCCTGGTGGCACCCAAGCACGTGGCCTGGATCGCGATCGCCTCCATCTCGTTGACCCTGCTGACCCGTCCGATGGGCTCGAGCCTCGAGGCCGCTGCCTACCTGCCGGCGGTACTCGCGGCCGCGCTTGCCGCCCGCGCGCTGCTGGGGCCGGTGGTGCAGCGCGCACCCCAGCGCTAGTTGGATCGGCGCCCCAGCGCTAGTCGGATCGGCGCCCCAGCGCTAGTTGGATCGGCGCCCCAGCGCTACCCAGCATGAGAGGGTCAGCAGGATCAGGGCGAAGCCGAAACCCAGGTCCTCGATGGGTGCGTACGCCAGCCGGACCCCGATGATCGTCGACGGCTCGTACCGCACGATGCGCAGCCCGGTCAGCACCCCGTTGACCAGCAGCTGAAAGCAGAACAGGATCACGTACGCCGCCCAGAACGCCCGCCGCCGAAGCAGCCTGGTCCGCAGCACCAGCTCGTCGCAGACCACCGCCGCGGCCACTGCCACGAGCACCAGTTCGGTGTAGGTCATGGACGATCTGGTGGCGCGGACGGCTCGTCGCCGATCAGCCAGTTCGGGCGGCAGCGGCGGACCGCCTCGAGCGTGAGGACCGCGCAGACCGGTACGACGACGAAGAACAGCAGCTCCTCCAACGGCAATCCACCCAGTCGCACGCCTGCCAGGTAGCTCCAGTCGAAGCTCCACTGGTGGCGGCCCACCGCGTACACGTCCCAGGCCGCGCCGAGCAGGAAGCCAGGGACGAGGGCCAGCACCAGCCGCCGCCAGCGTGTGTACACCCGCGTCCTGAGCACCAGCTCCAGCGGAGCGGTGCCGAGCAGGCAGCCGGCCAGTACCGCGAGATAGGTCAGGTGCCGCACGGGCTCAGGGCCGCTTCGCTCGGGGCGCGCTTCGTCCGGGCCGCGTAACCGAGCGTCAACGGTTCGGCCGGCGTCAGAACGCGGCGGCCTGGGCGCGGCGCTTCACTTCGGTGCCACGGTTCTCGGCGAGCGCCTGCGCCGGCGTACCAGGCAGGGTGTCGTCGGCGCGCAGCAGCCAATCCACCACCTCAGCGTCGTTGTAGCCGCCGTCGCGGAGCAGGGTGATCACACCGGGCAGCCCCTTCAGCACCGTGCCGCCGGCCACGAAGATGCGCGGCAGCTTGCGGCGTCCCTTGTCGTCCAGCGTGACGACGAGCTGGCCGTCCTTGATGAGCTGGTGAACCCTGGTGATCGGGACGGCGAGCAGCTCCGCCGACTCGGGCAACGAAATCAGGTCGAGAACGGGTTCGGTGGTGTCAGGCATGACATCCAGCCTGCCATGCCCGAACTCGGTCACCTGATCCGCCAGCCATCCCGGGCAGGCTCCGGCGATTGCGCGGAGTCAGCGTCCGTCCACGGCTGGCCGGTGCCGAACTGCGCGGCCAGCTGGACGCCGTCGCGCACGCCGGCCGGAAACGGCTGCCGGGCTATCTGGCGGCGCAGCTCGTCGACGTCGAAGGGCTTGGCCGACGCTGCGAGCACGACATTGCCGAACCGGCGGCCCCTGAGGACGTCGGACGCCCCGACGAGCAGCACCTCGCCGAAGACGGCCCGCAGCCCGGCGATCACGCGCCGGATGTAGGCCAGCCCCGGATCGTCCACGAGGTTCGCCAGCAGCACCCCGTCGCCCTTGAGCACCCGGGACACCTCGGCGAAGAACTCAGAAGTGGTGAGCGCCGCCGGAACCCGCCCGTCGGCGTAGGCGTCCAGGATCACCAGGTCGGCACTGGCCTCGCCGAGCTGGGCGATCCCGGTGCGCCCGTCCACCGGTCGGACCCGGATACGGTGGTTACGCGGCAGCGGCAGCCGCTCGCGGACCAGCACGGTCAGCTCCTCGTCCGGCTCCAGCACGATCTGTGGAGAGCCGGGCCGGCTCACCTGCAGGTAGCGCGGCATGGTCAGGCCCCCGCCGCCGATGTGGGTCACCGCCAGCGGGCCGTCGGGCAGGGTGGTGAGCACGCTCGCGAAGTACTGGACGTACTCGAAGTCGAGGTAGCTGGGGTCGTTGATGTCGACATAGGACTGCCGGACGTCGTCCATCACCAGCATGGTTCCGCCGGGATGCTCGTCGTCGGCGATGAACTCGATCCGCGGGCGGGAGTTCGAAGCGCCGAGCATGAGCCAACCCTACTGGCGCTCCGGTGCGCGGTGCGCCGGACAACGCGGGCTACCGGAGCGACCTAGAATCGGCGGCGTGCAAACGGCCGCTGGAGATCGGATCGTCGGCCGTGTTCTAGAAGGTCGCTACCGGGTGCTGGAGCGTCTTGCCCGCGGTGGCATGTCGACCGTCTACAGCGCGGTGGATGAGCGCCTTGACCGCCCGGTGGCGGTCAAGGTCATGTCGGCCGCGCTGTCCACCGACCCCGCCTTCGCCGACCGCTTCGCCCGCGAGGCCCGGGTCGCGGCCCGGCTGTCACATCTCAATGCCGTGGCCGTGTACGACCAGGGCGCCGACGCCGGGCACGTCTTCCTGGTCATGGAACTGGTCCGCGGCCGGACGCTGCGGGACCTGCTCCGCGAGCGGGGCGTGCTGACCCCCGCCGAGGCGGTGTCCATCCTCGAGCCGGTGCTCGGCGCCCTGGCCGCGGCGCACCGGGCCGGCCTGGTGCACCGCGACGTCAAGCCGGAGAACATCCTGCTGTCCGACGACGGGGTCGTGAAGGTCGCGGACTTCGGCCTCGCCCGTGCCATCGAGGCCGATGCCAGCAGTACCCGCACCGGCCTCATGATGGGCACCGTCGCGTACTGCCCCCCGGAGCAGATCGCACGCGGGTCCGCCGACGCGCGCTCGGACGTGTACGCCGCGGGCGTCGTGCTGTTCGAGCTGCTCACCGGCTCCGCCCCGTACGTCGGCGACAGCGCGATGGCGGTCGCGTACCAGCATGTGAACTCCGACGTGCCGCCGCCGTCCAGCCGTCGCCCGGGCATACCGCGCCAGCTCGACGAGGTGGTGCTGCGGGCGACCAGCCGTGAACCGTCCGGCCGGCCGCTGGATGCCGGCGCGTTCCTGGCCGAGCTGCACGACGCCCGGATCGACCTCGGGCTGCCGGTCGTGGCAGTGCCGCCGAGCCCCCGGTCGGGTGCCAGCGCCGCGGAGACCCAGCAGATCCGGCGCGTTACCGGCCGGCCGGGTCCGAACGCCACCACCGCGCCCACCTATTCGCCCGGCGGTGCGGAGGAGTTCCAGCACACCGCCGTCCAGGACGTCGATGCCCCACCACCCGGCTGGCAGCCACCGCGCTCGCCGAACCGGCAACCGGGGCTGCAGCCGTCGGCCCAGCAGTACGGTGGTCAGCAGGCAGCGCCCCAGCAGTTCGCCGGTCAACAGCACGGCCAGCCGGTCACGCCATCGCGCCCGGCCAGCCGCCGCCGCAAGGCCCGCCGGCGGGCGACCATCCTCGTCGTGCTGATCCTGGTGCTCGGCCTGCTGACCGGCTACGGCGCCTGGTACCTCGCCGTCGGGCGCTACCACCAGGTGCCGCACGTGGACGGGCAGAGCAAGGCCATCGCCACCGCCCAGCTGCAGACCGCTGGGTTCGCGGTGAGCCCGGACATCGGGCTGGAGTTCTCCGAGACCGCGCCGGCCGGCACCGTCCTCGGGACCCATCCGGACGCGGGCGCGCACCTGCTCGGCGGCAAGAGCGTGGAGCTGGTGCTGTCCAAGGGCGCCGAGCGGTTCCTGGTGCCCGACGTCACGGGCAAGCCGTTCGACCAGGCCGAGCAGGCGTTCAGCGGCATACCGGTGCGGCTCAAGCGCAGCAACACCTCCGACGGCACCGGCAAGGTGGCCTCTGGCCGGGTACTGCGCACCGCCCCCTCCACTGCGGCGAAGGTGAGACGGGATTCCGTCGTCACCGTGTACGTCTCCACCGGCCCGCCCGTACTCACCGTTCCCGATGTCGCGGGCCGGGGCCAGGGCGATGCCAGCGCGACGCTGTCGGAGGCGGGCTTCAAGGTCGAGGTGACCCAGGACTTCTCCACCTCGGTGCCGCAGGGCTCGGTGATCCGGCAGAACCCGGCCGGCGACGGCTCAGCTCCGAAGTTCAGCGTGGTGACGCTCGTCGTCTCGAAGGGGCCGCCGGTCGTTGCCATTCCGAAGATCCACATCGGTGAGTCGGTGGACGAGGCGACGTCGGCGCTCGAAGCCGCCGGTCTGAAGGTGGCGACCAAGAAGCTGGCGGACGCGGTGATCTTCCACGAGGTCTGGTCGGTGTCCCCCAGGTCGGGCAACGAGGTGCCGCTCGGCTCGACGGTCACGCTCACCATCTTCTGAGCGCCCGGCCGGCGGGCTGGACGACCTACCGAGCAACCGCTGCCCAGCGCCCAGCTGCCCCGCAATCCCACATCTATAGGCTGATGCCATGGTGATCGTGATGACCCCGTCCGCGACCGAGTCCGACATCGACGCCGTGGTGGCGCATGTGAACACCCACGAGGGCCAGGCCTTCGTCAGCCGGGGCGTCACTAGGACGATCATCGGGGTGGTCGGTTCCGAGGCCGTGCTGGAGTCGATCGACGCGTCCGGGCTGCCCGGCGTGGCCGATACGAAGCGGATCACCGCGCCGTACAAGCTGGTATCGGCGGACAACCACACCAAGCGCACCACCATTCGGGTCGGCGGCGTGCCGATCGGACCGGACACCTTCACGCTGATCGCCGGTCCGTGCGCTGTCGAGACGCCGGAGCAGACTCTGGAATCGGCCCAACTGGCCAAGCGCGCCGGTGCCACGCTGCTGCGGGGCGGGGCCTACAAGCCGCGCAGCTCGCCGTACGCCTTTCAGGGTCTGGCCCTGGATGGCCTCCGCATCCTGGCCGAAGTACGCGAGGTCACCGGATTGCCGGTGGTCACCGAGGTACTCGACGTCAAGGACATCGACGACGTCGCCGAGTACGCCGACATGCTGCAGATCGGCACCCGCAATATGCAGAACTTCGGCCTGCTCCAGGCCGTCGGCAGCATCGGCAAGCCGGTGATGATCAAGCGCGGATTGTCGGCGACCTACGAGGAATGGCTGATGGCGGCGGAGTACGTGGCCCAGCGCGGCAACCTCGACATCGTGCTGTGCGAGCGGGGTATCCGCAGCTACGAGCCGTCCATCCGCAACATGTTCGACGTGTCCGCGGTGCCGATGATGCAGCGCATGTCGCACCTGCCGATCATCGTCGACCCGTCCCATGCCGCCGGGCGCCGCGATCTCGTGGTGCCGCTGGCCCGGGCCGGGATAGCGGCGGGTGCCGACGGGGTCATGGTCGACGTGCACCCGCACCCGGAGGTTGCCCTGGTCGACGGTGCCCAGGCGTTGACGGGCGAGTCGCTGGACGAGCTGGCGAAGGTGGTGGCCACCCTGCCGGCGCTGCTGGGCCGGACGTCCGCCGCGCACCGAGCCGGCTGAACTCGATAAGCCGGGACGTTCAGCTCCGCGCACGGGCGTCAGCTCGGCGAGGCCGGGCTGCGCCGGATCGAGCGCCGCCAGTCGTGGCTGCCAGCCGGGTGGGCCGAAGACGTGCCCGAGCTTCGCCCGCACGCCCGGGGCGCGGCGCACGTCCCGGCCGATGTTCACGAACTCCCCGAACGCGACCTTGAACGGGTTGGCGGTGTCGATGTTCTTGGTCAGCCCGTACGTCGGCCGGTGCGTCTCGGGCACGAAGCTGCCGAACAGCCGGTCCCAGATGATCAGGATGCCGGCGTAGTTGACGTCGAGGTAGTCGGCGTCACTACCGTGGTGCACCCGGTGGTGCGACGGGGTGTTGAACACCGCCTCGAACCAGCCCGGCATCGTCGCGATCTTCTCGGTGTGCAGGAAGAACTGGTACGTCAGGCTCCACGCCATCGCGGTGAAGATGACCCAGGGCGGAATCCCGATCAGCGCCAGCGGCATCCAGAACGGCAGCGTCAGCATCGGTGTCCACTTCTGCCGCAGCGCCGTGGAGAAGTTGTAGTGCGTCGACGAGTGGTGCACGATGTGGCCCGCCCAGAAGAACCGGATCCGGTGCGAGGCGCGGTGAAAGCCGTAATAGGCCAGGTCATCGGCGAAGAACACGATTCCCCAGGTCCACCAGGCGTGCGGGCTCAGCCGCAGCGGCGTCAGCTCGTACAGCGCGGCGTAGACCACCAGTACGACCAGCCGCCAGAACAGGTTGACCACCGAGTAGCCGACGCCCATCAGCAGGCTGGTCCGAGTGTCGGCCGTGCTGTAACCGCGCACCGCGTCGGTCTGCTCACCGAGGCTGAACTGGTCGTGGTGCAGGACGTGGATCGCGATGATCTCGAGCGCAAGGAACACCACGAAAACCGGGACGGCGAACAGCACGGGATCGTGGATCTCGGTGAGTGATATGGCGACCCTTCTCTTACCGCTCGGTAAGCTCGCGATCATCAACCACGCCATGTCCCAGGTGTTCACCGACACCGATGACGCGGCCGCGGCGTCCCACGCGCTGATCGGCGCGGGTGAGGCCTTGCTGCGGTGGTGGGTGCAACACCCAGCGGGCCTCAGCCGCGAACGAGCGGCCGCAGGATCTCGATCGCCCGGTCGATGCCGTCGTCGTCCACGTCGAGGTGGGTGACCATCCGCAGGAACGTCGGGCCGAGCGCTGACACCAGCAAGCCCTGCTCGGCCGCCGCCACGGCGATCGCGCGGGCGTTGTCGACCGTGACGACCACGATGTTCGTCGGCGTCCGGGACGGGTCCAGCCCCAACGCCGCTGCCAGCCGCTGGGCGCGGTCATGGTCCTCGGCGAGCCGCTTGAGGTTGTTCTGCAGGGCGAAGCTGCCCGCCGCGGCCAGAATGCCGACCTGGCGCATGCCACCGCCGTAGCGCTTGCGCCACATCCGGGCCGCCGCGATCCGCTCGGCCGAGGAGACCAGCACCGAGCCGACCGGCGCGCCGAGCCCCTTGGACAGGCACACCGACACCGTGTCGAAGCCTGCCGCCAGCTCGTTCAGCGCCACACCGGAGGCGACGGAGGCGTTCCACAGCCGGGCGCCGTCCAGGTGCAGGCCGATGCCGTGCTCGCGGGCCAGCTGCTGCACCGCGCGCACCGCCTCGAGCGGCTGAACCGTTCCGCCACCGAAGTTGTGGGTGTTCTCGATGGCGATGGCCGTGGTGGACACCAGGTGCGGCCCGGCGTTGGGGGTGATGATCGCCTCGACGTCGGCCGGGTCGAGCAGGCCGGCCGGGGCGTCCCACGTCCGGGTGGTGATGCCCGAGAACACCGCCGCCGCACCCAGCTCGGCCCGTACGACGTGCGCGGCCCGGTCACAGACCAGCTCCTCGCCCGGCTTCACCAGCAGCCGCAGGCCCAGCTGGTTCGCCATCGAACCGGACGGGGTGAACAGCCCCGCCTCGTAGCCGAGCAGCTCGGCCACCTCGCGCTCGAGGGCGTTGACGGTGGGGTCGTCGCCGTAGACGTCGTCACCGACCTCGGCCTCGGCCATCGCGGTCCGCATCGCCTGAGACGGCCGGGTGACGGTGTCGCTGCGAAGGTCAAGAACGCTCATGCTGGGAATCCGTTTCTCGAGGGAGAGGGCTACCGCGGGTCGGCCTGCTCGCGGCGGCGACGGTCGGCCACCAGCCGCTCGGCCACCCGGAACGCCAGTTCCAGTGATTGCTCGATGTTCAGCCTGGGGTCACAGGCCGTCTCGTAACGCCGGCCGAGGTCGGCGGCCGTCAGGTCGGCGGTGCCGCCGATACACTCGGTGACGTCCTCACCGGTGAGCTCGACGTGCAGGCCGCCCGGGTGCGTGCCCAGCTCCGCGTGCACGTCGAAGAAGCCGTCCACCTCGTCGATGATTCGGTCCAGGTGCCGGGTCTTCACCCCGTCGGAGGTCTCTTGGGTGTTGCCGTGCATCGGGTCGCACTGCCACACGACCAGGTGGCCGGTCGAGCGCACCTTCTCGACGATCGCCGGCAGGGCGTCGCGCACCCGGAAGTTACTCATCCGGCTGATCAGCGTGAGCCGGCCGGGAATGCCGTCCGGGTCCAGCCGCTCGACGAGTTCCGCGGCGAACTCCGGCGTGGTGGTCGGCCCGAGCTTCACACCGATGGGGTTGGCGATCCGGGACACGAAGTCCAGATGCGCGCCGTCCATCTGCCGGGTTCGCTCGCCGACCCATACGAAGTGGCCGGACAGGTCATAAGCCCGGTCGTTCTCCAACCGGGTGAGGCCCCGCTCGTACTCCAGGATCAGTGCCTCGTGGCTGACGTAGAGCTCGACGCCCTCCAGGACGGTGTCGTTGACGCCGCAGGCGCGCATGAACCGTACGGCGCGGTCGATCTCGGCGGCGAGCTGCTCGTAGCGCGCACCTGTCTCGGTGCTGCGGGCGAACGCGGTGTTCCAGGCGTGCACCTTCTCCAGCGACGCCAGACCTCCCCCGGCGTAGGCACGCAGTAGGTTCAGCGTCGACGCGGCCGTGGAGTAGGCCTTCAGGATCCGGCGCGGGTCGGGCGTCCGGGCGGCGGCGTCACCGTGGAGCTCGTTGACCATGTCACCGCGGTAGGACGGCAGGCCGAAGGCGTCCAGCTCGGTCGAGCGGGGCTTGGCGTACTGGCCCGCCATCCGGCCGACCTTCACCACCGGCATCGACGCGCCGTAGGTCAGGACGACGGCCATCTGCAGCAGCACCCGAACCTTGCCGGCAATGTCGGCCTGCGTCGAGGTCAGAAAGGTCTCGGCACAGTCACCGCCCTGCAGCAGGAACGCCTCTCCTCTGGCCACCTGCGCCAGCCGCGCCGTCAACGCGTCGACCTCGGTGGCCACGACCAGCGGCGGCAGCTGCGCCAGCGTCGAGGCGACCTCGCGCAACACCTGAGGGTCCGGCCAGTTCGGCTGCTGCGCCGCCGTCAACGTCCGCCAAGCGTCCAGGTTCAGGTCGGCCGAATCAGAAGGACTGTCAAGCGTCGCGGTCACGGGGCCGATCCTACCGGCGCCCCGGCGTCGGCCGAACGCCCGCACGGGCGGTGGCGCGTGCGGTGAGCACCGCCACCGCCCGCGACGATCAGCCGAAGAAGACCTCCGCCTCGCTGTAGAACTCCGGCGGGACGGTCTTGAGCACCGTGGTCGCATCCGCCAGCGGCACCGTGACGATGTCGGTACTGCGCAGCGCCACCATCTTGCCGAAGTCGCCGGCGTTCACCGCGTCGATGGCGTGCAGGCCGAACCGGGTCGCCAGCACCCGGTCGAAGGCGGTCGGCGTGCCGCCGCGCTGGATGTGCCCGAGCACCGTGGTTCGCGCCTCCTTGCCGGTGCGGTGCTCGATCTCTGATGCCAGCCAGTCACCGATGCCGCCGAGCCGGGCGTGCCCGAAGGCGTCCACGCCCTTGTCGAGGGTCGACATCTCGCCCTCCAGCGGCATGGCGCCCTCTGCGATGACGATGATCGGGGCGTAGTGGGACTCGAATCGGCTTTCTACGTAAGCACAAACCCGCTCGATCGAGAAGCGCTGCTCAGGGATCAGGATCACGTTGGCACCGCCGGCAAGCCCGGCATGCAGCGCGATCCAGCCCGCGTGCCGTCCCATCACCTCGACGATCAGCGCGCGGTGGTGGGACTCGGCAGTGGTGTGCAGCCGGTCGATGGCCTCCATCGCGATGTTGACCGCGGTGTCGAAGCCGAACGTGTAGTCCGTGGCGTTGAGGTCGTTGTCGATGGTCTTCGGCACGCCCACCACGTTGACGCCGAGCTCGTGCAGCTTCGTCGCCACGCCCAGGGTGTCCTCGCCGCCGATGGCGACGAGGGCGTCCACGCCGAGGGAGTGCAGGTTCTCGCGGATGCGGTCGACGCCGCCGTCGATCTTGAACGGGTTGGTGCGCGAGGATCCCAGGATGGTTCCGCCACGGGGCAGGATGCCGCGTACTTCGGCGATGCCGAGCTCCTGGGTCATCCCCTCCAGGGGTCCCTTCCAGCCGTCGCGGAAGCCGACGAACTCGTAGCCGTAGACGCCGACCCCCTTACGCACGACAGCCCGGATGACCGCATTGAGGCCCGGGCAGTCCCCGCCGCCGGTCAGTACACCGATACGCATGAACGCAGTCCTTTCGAGGAAAACACAAAGAGGACGAACCAGTTGACGGCGTTGTCGAGCGGCAGCTTAGCGAGGCTCCCGGTCAGCCGACGGCCGAGGTCTGGGTGATCACCCGCCACCGGGCGAGGTTGTGCCGGGCGTCGGCCACCGCGTCGTGGGCGTCCGAGCCGGCGGCGGGCAGCGGCGGCGACCCGGAGAACTCCCAGAGCTGGCGCAGCTCGTGGGTGAAGCGCGGAATCTGGCGCGGCAACGCGCGCATGTCACCCCAGAGCTGGGCGAGCGCGACGTGGTCGTAACTGGCCATCCAGGCCCACAGCTCGATCGGCTCACCGGGCGCCAGCAGGTACTCCAGCAGGTCGTCACGAATCCGCGCCCGCGAGCGCCAGGCCGGGTCGGCCGGCGAGGGCAGCTGGTTGAGCACGTGCCGCTTCACCCAGTCGATGGCCCGGGTCGGGTCGAACTCGGTCGACACCGCGTAGAACTCCCGGCCGTTCTCGTCGACGAAGCCGATGGACACCAGGGAGATGGTGGTGCCGTCCTCGATGAACTCGCAGTCGTAGAAATACCGCACTCCGCCAGCGCCCGCTTCAGCCCGCGCGCTCGACCGGAACGCGGTCGTCCCGGGTCGCGCCGACAGCGTCCGCGTGGCCGATGCCCTGCCTGGCACCGAAGCCGCGGTTGGCTCCGAGCAGCAGCTTCATCTTCGACGCGTACACGTCGAGGTACTCCTGGCCCGACAGCTGCATCAGCTCGTACATGACCTCATCCGTCATCGACCGTTCCACGAACCGGTCACCGGCCAGGCCCTCGTAGCGGGAGAAGTCCAGCGGCTTTCCGAACCGGATGCCCGGCCGGGGACGCAGGTGCGGAAGCTTGCGACCGGTCGGCATGGTCTTCTCGGTGTCGATCATCACGACCGGGACGACCGGCACGCCGGCCTCGAGCGCCATCCGCGCCACACCGGTCTTCCCCTTGTACAGCCGGCCGTCCGGGGACCGGGTGCCCTCGGGATAGATGCCGAGCAGGTCGCCCCTGCGCAGGATCCGCACCCCGGCGGTCAGCGCGCCCTTGGCGGCATCGGCGTCGTCCCGATCGATCGGAACCTGGCCGATACCCGAGAAGAACGCCCGCGACAGCATCCCTTTGAGCCCCGGCGTGGTGAAGTACTCCGCCTTGGCCAGAAAGGTGACCCGGCGCCGCACCATCAGCGGCATGAAGAACGAGTCGCAGAAGGAGAGGTGGTTGCTGGCGAGGATCGCGCCGCCGGTCTGGGGCAGGTTCTCGGCGCCCTCGACATACGGGCGCCAGATGGCCTTCAGCCACGGGCCGAGTCCGAAGAACTTCAGGAACCAGTACAGCACCTAAAGGCCTCCAAGCCTGATCGGGGGACGATGGACGTTGCTCCGCTGGATCTGTTCCGTGGCTGAAACCCTAGCCTTGACCCGACGCCGCGACAATCATGGCGCCCGGCCTGCGCGCCGCGGTGGCACGGCCGGAGCCGGCACTCGCCAGGAGCCACCCGACCACGGCATGATGGACGACTGAGACCACAGAAGGAGATCCTGCGTGCCAATCCTCGAGGGCGCCCAGCCCTTCGCCTCCGACGGCGATGGGGCGGCCGGCCGGATCGGCGTGGTCGTCAGCCACGGGTTCACCGGCGCGCCGCTGAGCATGCGGCCGTGGGCCGAGCACCTGGCCGCCGCAGGGCACAGCGTGCGGCTTCCCCGGCTGCCGGGTCACGGGACCAGCTGGCAGGAGCTGAACGACACCCGGTGGCCCGACTGGTACGCCGAGATCAGGCGTGCCTACGACGAGCTCGCCGAGCGCTGCGACACGGTCTTCGCGTGCGGCCTGTCGATGGGCGGCACCCTGGTCACCAAGCTCGCAGAGGATCTGGGTGAGAAGATCGTCGGCCTGGTGCTGGTCAATCCGGCGTACGGCACCCTGCGCAAGGACGCCCGATTCGCCCGCTACCTCGCGTGGGCGGTGCCGTCACGTCCGGGTATAGCCAGCGACATCAAGAGGCCGGGCGTCGCCGAGCTGGGCTATGACCGGGTTCCCCTGAAGGCCTTGGTCTCGTTGCAGGACCTGTGGAAGGTGGTGGTGCCGGATCTGCCCGAGGTGCGGGCGCCGATCCTCTACTTCCACTCCACCGAGGATCACGTGGTCGATGCCCTCTCCGGCAGGCTGTTGCACGCCGGAGCGACCGGCACGACGGTGACCGAGGTGGCGCTCACCAACAGCTATCACGTCGCGACCATGGACAACGACGCCGAGCAGATCTTCACCGGCACGCTCGACTTCATCCGGCAGCATGCCCGTCCCGGCGTCGGGAACTGACGACGTGACGCTGCCCTCGCATCGGGGCCGCCGTGACAACGGCCTGGACTCGGAGGCGTTCGCGCCCGTCGCCGACGTCGACCCGCGGCTGGCCGATCACCTGCTCGACGTCCTAGGCCTGCGGGACGTGCCTGCCTACGTCGAGCCGACGCCGGCCAACGACCCGGTGACCGCGGACCGGTTGTACGTCGCGGCCGACCAGATCGCTGAGGCCCGCAAGGTGCTGACCGAGATCGCCACCGAACTCGGCATCGAGGTCTCCCAGCACCGCTACCGCGACCGTCGGGAACCACCGCCGCCGGACCCGCTCGCGGGCATCGACACCGACGCCGCCTTCGCCGCGATCATCGCCGGCATGCAGGACGAGGACCGGCCGCTGTTCGACCCGCTGACGTCACCGGCCGTGCACGCCATGGGACCCGCACCGCAGGACTCCGTGGACGAGGTGGAGCACTACGTGCCGCCGCCGCCCCCGCCGCTTCCCCGTCCGGCACTGCCTACCGCGGTGGCCGCGCTGGTCACTCTGGCCGGGATCATCGTGATCGCCTTCGGCTACCAGCTCGGACTCGGCTCGGATGTGCAGTTCCCGCTGGGCGTCGTCCTGGTGCTGTTCGGTATCGGCATGCTGATATTCCGGCTCCGGCCGGAACCCCGGGACGGGTCCGACGACGACGGAGCCGTGGTCTAGCGGATTCCGTTCGCGAACGTTCGCCTGGCGGTCATCTTGCGGTAGCTGCCAGGACGCCTCCGCCCCCGATCGTGGAGACCGGAGGTGCTGATCATGCTGACAGCTCAGGACACGGTCTTTCTCGCGTGGTGCCGGATCACCGGCAACGATCCGGCCGACTTCGGCGAGGACGAGCGCGACGCTTTTCGGGCCCGGCCCCAGGTGGGTGAACTGTCCCGGACGTCCTACGCCATCTTGCTGCACGCCGGGATCACGGCCGGCCGCCCCGGCTCGCTGCCCCTGGAGCGCTGGCTGAGCGCCGTCCGCGGCGTGGAGCTCGCCGCCGCCTGAGCGGCGCTGCTCGATGCGTCGACGCCGCCGCGGGTGACCGAACTCGGTCACGCGCTCGGCTACTGGGCTGCCCGCTGGGCGCCGCTTCCGAGGACTCGTCCGGCCGGCATCGAGACGCCCGCGACCGCCTGGATCGACTCCCCGGTCCCGGACCGCGGCGGCGCCCGGACCGGGCTGGCGCATCTCTGGGTCGGCAGTCGGTGGCCGATCGCCGCCGCCCGGATGGCCCAGCCGCGCAGCGCCGAGGCACCGGCCGCCCTGGATCAGCTCGTCGACGCTGCCGTCACCACTACGCGGCCTGGGGCCGCGCCGAACCGACGATGCTGGTGCACATGGCCAACCGCCCCACGCGCGGCCCGACTCGTCCTCCCCGCCCTGCCGCCCGAGCTGTGGCCGATGACCTACCGGCACGCCTGGACCACCAGCGCCGCCATCGCCAGCATGTACCGACCGAAGCGAACCGACCCGTTCGATCACAGCGCAACCCGACTCGCCGCGCAGGACATCGCCGACCGTGCCGCCGCCACCGGCGACGCCCACGCGATCAAGTTCACCGAAGTCACCTTGCAATCTCATCGGCGCGGAAATCCGATCGCCCTACGCGCCGCCGAGACAGCTACCGCCCTGTCGAACGACTGACCGGCCAGCGAGCGGTTCGCACGCGCCGGCCGGCAGCGCGAACGTCCCCACCTGCCCGGCACGGAAAGCGACGTGCCGCTGACCGATCCCCGGGTTACGGCGAAGTGGTCAGCGCGGTGAGGAGCCGGCGCCCGCGTGGGCTGACCAGTCGATCACGGCGGCGGCGTGGACGTTCGGGTCGCCGAGGTTGTCGATAATCACGTTCGGCTCGGGAAACGGCTGCCACGGGCGGCGGGTCTCGACGCGGGCCGGGGTCACGTCGTTCACCGCGTCGGCCACCACCGGTCGTCCGGCGCGCAGCTGATCCACGGCGACGCAGTCGACGACCACGTAGCCGACCGGGTTGTTCGTGAACGGACGAGCGCCGAGGCGATTGCCGCCTCGATGGTCTCGATTCGCAGGAACATTGCAGCGAGCCTGTCGGCGACACGCCGTGCGATCGCCGTCTTGCCCACGCCGGGCAAGCCCACAGAACCACCAGCTGGCACACCGACGCCCAGAGTTCACCAGGCCAGCGTCGCGCATACACCGTCGCAACTATCGGCTGAGCCGGTCGGGGATCCCATCCGGGACGCTGCTCGCCTGGGTGACCGGCATGCCGTTCACGTGAAGCGGAAATACTCGGCGACCGTGCTGGATGATCAATTCATGACGCAGGACTTCAAGGAGTGGGTCGAGTCGATCGCTCAGGACGACGACGACGACACAGGCCAGCTGGCCGTGGGTGCGATGGAGTTCTTCCGCGAGGTGTTCGAGGAGCACGGCCCGGTGCCTGCGGACGCGTTGTCAGAGATCTGGCAGGCGCGGGAATTGACGATGGCCCGCGAGGCGGCCGACCTCGTCGCTGCCGACATTCGCACGACGATGAAGATCGCTTCGCCGAACATCGATGTCCGCCGGGAGGACGACCTCCTCATCGTGTCGTTCAACGGTAACTATCAGACTCCGGCGATGAACTCGCTGCGCGCGCCGGAGGCGACCTGCGAGGTCGCAGAAAACCTTCGCGATCATGTGATCGACGAGGTGTGGACGGTCTGGCCCGCATGCCCGGAGCATGATCGAGGCCTTTCGGCGCGACCCGTCGAAGGCGTTGCATCCTGGGTGTGCCCGACCGGCGACCACGTCATGGCCAGGATCGGCAGCTTGGGCGACACGCGACGTTCGGGTGGCCGCAGATGAAGTTCGACGATCTGCCGCCGCTGCGGATCAATGACCTGGGACCGGGCTGGGAGGAGACCGAGCGTGCGTTGGCGGCCGCGGACTGGTATTTCGGCGCCGATGGCGGCTTCGATCTCGGCCGTGAGTATGCCGAGTCGGTCGTCGATATCGCGGATCAGCTTCAAGGTGCCGTAGCGGCCAATCTCCTTGGCAACTTTGGACCTGGCAGTTCCCCCCGACGACGGGCACGAATGCGTCTGGATGTGTGAGCATGCCGGCGGCCACGCTGTGGGACGTGGTGGGCCTGCTGCGCAGGCCTGATCCGAGTAGCTGATGTCGTCGGGCCACAGCTCAGTAGGAGTAACCCTGCTGCTGGAGGAAGCCGACGAGGTTGGTCCACGGAACCCCGAGGGCTTGGCAGACGTCCGGGATCCGCGGCTTGTTGGCCAGGTTGCCGCTCATTGTCTCCTCGGTGACGACCACACCACCTCGAGCCATGGCGAGGCCGATGACGAACGGGTCGGCCGCGTTGCGACCGCCGCCGCGTCCCATGAGCTTGGGATGGGATGCGAGCACCTCGCGCGTTGCGCGTTGGACTGCCTCATCGAGGGGCACGAACAGAACTCCCTGCGTCCTGGCCCAGGCGTGGACCTCGTCGTCGCGCTTGGACAGTTCATCGCGCACGACATCGATCGACCGCACGTCGCCCGACGCGATGGCGGCTTCGACATTCAGCCATACCGAGCGAAACACGACTGGTGGGAGTAGGTCGCGTCGGCCGTTCAAAACGGAGCTGGTGTCGAAGGAGAAGAACGTCATCGCTGTGCCGACACCTGCAGCGACGCTTCCTGGGCCAGTCGCGGAATCTGGTCGACCTTCACATTGAGGTAGGACGCTGCGGTGTAGCTGTCGATCACACGCCGGCGGTAGGCGTCAGCGATCCGTCGGACGTATCCCTTGCCCAGGTCTCGGGCGGTGTTGCGGTACCAGTTCCCTCCGCTCGCCTTCGTTCGCTCCTCGTCAGCCTCGTAGGCGGCGAGGAACTCCGCGCGGCGGCGTTGGTAGAACGTCTGGGTTGTTCGCCCGAGCGTGGCGAGTCGGCGCAGGAACGCCTCGGCACTCACCCCGAACGGGGCTGCGGCGGCGCGCAGGTCGTCGTAGGTCCAGTCCTCCGGTCGGTGTGCGCGGGCTGCGACGAGGGGTTGGGCGAGGACGTCGCCGGCGGGCATGAGGATGGCGGCGGCGATGGCGTTGCAGCGGGCCTCGAGCTCGCGGTCCGGGGTTGTGGCGCGGGCGTCGGTGACGGTGTCGCACAAGCCCGCGGTGTGCAGGATGAGATGGGCGTACTCGTGCAGCATCGAGAACAGTCGGCCGCGCGCTCCGTCAGCGCCGTTGGCGACGATGATCGGGAGTTCGTCGAAGTAGAGCGAGAAGGCGCGCATCTCGCTCGGCGAGACACCACCTCGCGAGGTTGCGAGGACGAGAACTCCGGCTTCCTCCAATGCCGCGGTCCAGGCGTTGAGGTGGTCGTAGGAGGTGCCGACTCCCGAGGGCAGCGGGACGACGGCGTGAGCGAGCAGCCGAGCTCGCGCGAGCGCCCCGGCGGCCTCGGGGTCGTCTGACGGCAGGTCGTCGATCCGCCACGCCGTCGGCGGCTGGTCGTCCTCGAGTTCGAAAAGTTCGAGTGCGTTCTCGCGTTGCAATTGGGCTCGCCGGTACTCGCCGTGCAGCTCGGGTGACCACTGACCACCGGTCGCATCGACGTGGCGGCGGAAGTCACGCATGGCGTCGAAGTCCTGGGGCGGTTGAGCGAGGAAGAAAACCCCAAGTGGGCGCTTGTAGACGGCTGCGGCCTTGCGAAGCTGCGAGACGGTCGGCTGGGCTTGTCCCTGCTCCCACAGATCGACCCGATCATCCGGGACACCCAGTTTGCGTGCCGCCGCGAGCGGGCTCAGCCCCACGGATTCCCGGGCCCAGCGAAGGACGAGTGGTTCGACGAGGGCTGGTATGGAGGCAGTCATGGCGCGTCGTTCCTCTCATCTCAGGGTCCTCGCCATCATGCCCTGTCGCGCGCGGGCTCAGCCCGTCCGTCCGGTAGATGCTGCCACACCCCGTCGTCGAGTTACGTGATCTGGCGCCGGTTGGTTGGTCCCGGACGGGACCCTGCTGCTTACCGCCGGGTCGGACGCCTGGACCGGTTCCCAGGCAGGCTGGCTCGGCACGACCGCCGAGATGTGGGGAGCCACGCCGACGCGACCACGTACCACTCCTGGCTCACCGATGCGGACTTCCGCATCTTGACCGAGCAGTACGTACCCGAGGGTGACAGCGGAGATGCCCTGTTCTGGGCGCACCGTCCAGTCGAACCCGGATGACGATCCCTGGACGGGCTCACCGGGTGGTCAGCGGCTCGACGCGCACGGCCATCGCGAGCGGGTCGAGGCAGGCGACACTCACGCTTGCTGTTTAACGGCACGGCTATCCGGAGCGGTCCGGCCTGAAGTCGCTGCTCACCCTGGTCGGCGCCGAGCACGGCCTCGGCGGAATCGCCGGCTACGACGCCGCCAAAACCATCGACGACAACCCAGAGTGTGTGAAGGGGGGTCCAGTGGCTCACCTGGGCCTACCTCCGCACCCAGCTCGGACTAGGACGACACCGCTTGGCAGGCCGCCCAGAACGCACTCACGACCGCGACAACCCCGCTGGGACGGTATTGAGTCCAAGTAGTGCGTGCAAGGGGGGCGGCATCGTACTGAACCAGCAGCACAGATGCGGCATTCGCGACATCACCCTGCTCGTCGCCTACTTCGCCGCCGGAAACCCGCGGTCGGCGGCGGTGCTGAGGCTGCCGGCGGGCGCTGTCCCAGCCTCACTCCACGGCGGGTACGCGGTCCCTGCCGCGGAACGCGTACGTCCCGGCGGCGAGGGTTCCCAGGCAGAGCGCGGTGGCGCTGAGCCCGAGTGACCAGTGCACGCCGATCGCGGCTCCGAGCAGCCCGACGGTGAAGCCGCTGCCGGCACGCAAGCCGCTGGCGGACACGCCGTAGAGGCCGATGATCCGGCCCCGGTTGGCGGCGGGAGCGAGCAGCTGCACCACGGTCTGTCCCACCGACATCGCGGCCAGGTTGGCCACGCCCCCGATGACCAGCATCAGCACCGCCAGTGGGTAGCTGGTGGTGACGGCGAAGAGCAGGCTCGTCACTCCGTACCCGGCGGTGCTGACCACCGCGGCCAGCACGTTCGGCTTGATGCGTCCGGTCGCCTCGAGCAGGATGCCGCCGATCACGCCCCCGGCACCGTTGGCGAACAGCAGCACGCCGTAGGTGAGACCCGCGCTGCCCGCTCCGAGGTCGTGGGCGAAGATCGGCATGGACGACTGCAGCGACGCGCCCACGAAGAACGATCCGAGCCCGGCCAGCACGATCATGCTCACCATGGTGTGGTTGGTGCGCACCTCACGGAACACGCGCAGCGAGTCCAGGACGCCCATCCGCGGCCGGGTGACGCCGTGGTCGCGGGTGTGGCCGGTGAACTTCGTGCGGAACAGGAACAGCGTCAGCGGCAGGTAGAACGCGATGTTGGCGAAGATGCCCGCGGTGGCTCCCAGGCCCAGCAGCAGCACCGAGCCGACGACCGGGCCGAACAGGATGCCGAGGCTGCGGAAGGTGGCATTGAGCCGGACCGCGCTGGGCAGATCCTCGCGCCCGACGAAATCGTGCAGCATCAGCTGTTCGCCGGGCGCCCACAGCGAACCGGCGCACCCGTGCAGCACGAGCAGGACGCAGACCTGCCACATATGCAGGGAGTCGGTGAAGAACAGGATTCCCCAGGCGGCGGACACGGCCATGAACAGCGCCTGCGCCGCCTGGATGAGCCGGCGGCAGTCGTGCCGGTCCGCCAGCGATCCGAAGTACACGGAGAACAGTAGGAACGGTACCCAGTGGCTGATCACCTGGAATCCGGTCAGGGCGGGTGAGTGGAACTTCTGCCACAGCACCCAGTACGTGATCACGTGCTCGATGTTGTCGGCCATCATGGCCAGGGCGGCACCGCACAGGTACGGCCGGCAGTCGCGGTTGTGCAGGGCGGCGAACTTGCGGGGCCCCGCCACCGCCTGCTGGGTCGCCGTCCGGCTGCGGCTTGCCGCCCTGGTCGTCGCCGCCCTGGTCGTCGCCGGCTGATCGGTGACGGGCATGGCGCCGGCCTCGATGAGGTGGGTCGGGATACCGCAGGCCGCGCACATGCGTCGATCATCTCCTGTAGTCGGGCCAGTCGTGCTGGCACGCGAAGGGGCCACCGCCGTACTGGACGGTGCCTGCCGGTCAAGCGGCCGGTCAGCCGATGTCGAACTCGACGACCAGCGGCCGGTGGTCCGAGGCGATCCGGACATCGTCGGAACTGAGCACCTCGGCCGATACCGGAACCGCCCGCGGGTCGGCGAACAGGGCGTCGATGCGACGCACCGGGTCGGTGCTGGAGTACGTGTAGCCGGGATCGCCGGCCGGATCGGTGACCGCGGCCGTGACGGTGGCGAACGCGTCCGGGCCGAAGCGCTCCAGCCGCCGCCAGGTGGCCGAGCCGGGCAGCGCGTTCAGGTCCCCGCCGACGATCAGTGGGACACCCGCCGGAACCGCCGTCGCAGCGTGCTCGGCTAGTTCGTCGAGATGGCGCAGCCTGGGCGACTCGATCAGGTCCAGGTGGGTGCCGGCGACCGCGAACTCGGTGCCCGACAGCCTCAGCACCGCCAGCGCCACGCCCCGGTGGTGCAGGTTCTGGTCCCGGGAGAAGCCGATCTCGTGCGTGGCGACCACGTCGACGGCGAGCGAGGACAGCACCAGGTTGGCCCCGGTGGCCCGCCCGCCGGTCACGACCACCAGGCCTGCCCGGCGGGCCAGCGCCGCGCACTGGGACCGCCAGCGCAGAAACCTCGGGGCCTCCTGGATGATCGCCACGTCCGGAGCCACCTGCCGCATCACCCGCGCCAGCGCCGCGGTGTCGTCGCGCAGGGAACGGACGTTGTACGAGAGCAGCTTCACGAGGGTCACCCCTGCATTTTGGCAGCCTGGCCGGCAACCATCGCGGCGGCGGCGGTTCAGTGCCTGCGGCGCGCCAGATCGGCCGCGCCGACGAGACCCGCCTCGGGTCCCAGCTCAGCGAGCCGGATGTCGGCCGCCGGGCGGAATCCGCGTCCGGTCAGGCTCTCGGCGAAGCTCTGCCGTGCCGGTCCCAGCAGCAGGTCACCGGCTTCGGACACCCCGCCCCCGATCACGAACACCGTCGGATCGATCACCGCCGCGAGGTTGGCCAGGCCGCGGCCGAGCCAGCGCCCCATCTGGGTGTAGATCTCCACCGCCGCGGGATCACCCTCGCGGGCGGCCTGGGTGACCAGTTGGCCGGTGAGCTGGTCGACGTCCCCGTTCGCCAGCGTCATCAGCCGGTGCGCACTGACCGGCGCGATGGCCGCGAGCTCGCGGGCGTCCCGGGCCAGCGCGGTTCCGGAGGCGTACATCTCCCAGCAGCCCCGGTTGCCGCAGGCGCAGCGCCGGCCGTCCGGAACGACGCTCATGTGGCCGTACTCGCAGCCGACGCCGTTCGCGCCGCGGTAGAGGATGCCGCTGAACACCAGTCCGCCGCCGATGCCGGTGCCCATGGTCACCATCACGCTGACCCGGGAGTCCCGGGCGGCGCCGTAGCGGTACTCCGCCCAGGCCGCGGCATTGGCGTCGTTCTCGACCACGACCGGAACGCCGATCACCTCGGCCAGGGCGTCGCGCAGCGGTTCGTTGCGCCACGCCAGGTGCGGTGAGAACAGCACGGTGGCGTGGTCGTTGGCGATCCAGCCGGCGGCTCCGATCCCGACCGCGGTCACCTCGTGCCGGCTGGACAGCTCGGCCACCACCTCGGCGATGACGGCCTCGGTCTGGGCGACGTCATTGCCGGGGGTTGGCCGGCGGGTGGAGTCCAGCACCCGGCCCTCGTCGTCCACCACCCCGGCGGCGACCTTGGTGCCGCCGATATCGACACCGATTGCCAGAGACATCAGTTCCCGTCCTGTTCAGGGTCCGCCGCGTCGTCCGCGGCCGTGGAGTCCGAACCGGGACCCGGCTCGGGAGTGTCGGTATCGGTATCGCTGTTCAGGATGATCTCCTGGACCCGCGGCGCACGAGGACCGCTCTCCTGGGCCTGGTCGGCCGGGCGGGATGCGCGTCCGGCAGCCGTCGTGTCGGCCAGCGCGCGGAGCAGCCCGGTCACCGCGGCCTGGGTCTCGGCCAGCCGCTCCAGAATGTCCGGTCGATCGCCACGGACCGTGGCGATCGCCTGGCACACCGGGCACCAGCAGCACTCGGCGGCGCCGGTCGCGATGCCGGGAGAGCCCGTCGCGTTGTCGGGAGAGCCCCTCCCACCGCCGTCCGGCCGGGCGCCCCCGGTGGTGCGGTGCCACCAGTCCTGCGCGGCGCCGACCAGCCTGGCCGCCTCGTCGGCGAGCGGGCCGGGCGGTTCCCAGCTGCCGTCGCGGTATCCGGGATGCTCGCTCATGTGGGCCGCCAATATCGAGGGTCGGGACGAAACCGGAGGGTGAGACGGCCGTCGGTGACCGAGCCGTCCAGGACGGCGCAACGGCGCAGCGCGCTCGGCAACGCCAGTATTCGGCGGTGACCGGCCACCGTGACAATGAGGTCGTCCCCGCTGCGGCTGGCCCGCACGTCCCCGCTCGAGGCCAGCGGCAGCGCGAGGGTGAGCAGGAACCGCGGCTCGTCGTCCCCGGCCGCTGACGGCGACACGGTGGTGACCAACAACAGCTCCGCCGGCTCGACCTCAGCCAGCGGATCGACGTCCGCCGCGGCACCGTTTTCACTCTCTGCCCCAGAACTCTGGACCCGCTCGCCGTACAGCTCGGTGGCGACCGCCCGCAGCGCCGCGCAGCCGACCGGCTCAGTCGCCAGATAGCTGGCCGTCCGCACCGGCAGGCCGGCGAAGGAGTCCTCGATAGCGGCCAGCTGCTCTGCCTGGGCCTGGATCCAGCCCTGTTGCCAGGGCGAGGCCTCCGTCGACCGCGGGAAGACCCGGTTGGCGACCACCTCGTCCAGCTGGTAGCCGTACAGGGCGAGCGCCGTGAACGTCCGCCGCGCCTCCGCGAGCACCACCGCCTCAGGGGTGAGTACAAGGCGGATCGAGGTGGTCCGGTGGTCGGTCAGCAGCTCGCGGACCGAGGCCAGGTCGGCGGCCAGCGCGGCGATGGCCTCGAACACCGCGTCGGGCGGCACGGCGGCGCCCCGGCCGAGCAGCGCGCCGAGCGGGCGAGCGCCACGGGCGAGTACCCGGTACATCGGCAGGACCCGCTGCAGGTACCACCCGAGCGCGTCAGGAAGCGCCAGCAACCGGAGCGTCTCGGCCGTCGGGGCGCAGTCGAGGACCAGGGCGTCCCACTGCCCGCGGCCCGCGAAGTCACGCACGGCCAGCAGCGCCAGCACCTCGTCGACGCCGGGCAGCACCGTCAACTCCTCGGCAGAAACCGGGTCCATCCCGCCTTGGGTGAGCACGCTGACCAGGTATTTCTCGAGCTCCTTCCAGGCGCCTTCGAACCGGCGCTGGATGTCCAGCTGCACCGCGTCCAGGCCCGGCGCGACGGTCACCGGCTCGTCGGTCAGCCGCACGTCGAGGGCGTCGGACAGCGAGTGCGCCGCGTCGGTGGACAGCAGCAGCGTCCGCATGCCCCGGTCGGCGAGCCGCAGCGCGGTCGCGGCTGACATGGTGGTCTTGCCGACACCGCCCTTGCCGGTGAAGAGAACTATCCGCAACTTCGCGGCCGTATCAGCGCTGGCCGCGGGTCACGAGCCGGCGCTCGCGGTGCTGTTCTCGACGCGCTTCTTCAGCTCCTTGAGCGCGGTGTCCATGACGACCTTCTCCGCCTTGCGCTTGAGCATGCCGAGCATCGGGATCGCCAGATCCACGGAGAGGTTGTACGTCACGTCGGTGCCGTCGACGGTCGGGCGCAGCAAGTACGAGCCGCGCTGAGCCCGCTGCATCTGGCCCTTGACCAGCATCCAGGAGACCTGCTCGTCGCCGTTCCAGACGTAGGACAGCTCGTACTCGTCGCGGATCACGCCCGCGTCGATCTTGAAGGCCACCCGGTCGGCGCGCCCGTCCGCTCCGGCCTCGGTCACCTGCGCCGACTTCACCGAGGCGGCCCACTGGGGGTACGCCTCGAAGTCGGCGATAACGGCCATCACCGCTGCCGGAGGCGCGCTGATGGTGATCGACTGCGTTGACTCATCGGCCATGGGCGAAGGCTACCGCCGCGCCGCGACAGCTCCGTCGCGGGACGCGCTCAGGCGCTGTCCGATCGTTCCGCGACCGCCTCAACACCCTCGGCGGTCAGCACCCGCCGATCTCTCCAAGTCGTCTTTGAGCTGCCAGAACGCCCGCTTGGCGTGCCAGGCCAACCGCCGCTCCAGCCGTCCGAGGCAGCGTCGCGAGAGCGTCGCCGGCGGGAGCAGGTCCAGCCGCAGGAAGTGATGCAGGATCACGCCGTCGGAGAACGGCTCCAGCCAGATCTCCACCGACCCCGCTAGCGGCGCGGCCCCGGCCCGTGACTGCGCCGCCCATTGCATGCCCTTGACACCGCGGTCCCGGGTCACGGCCAGCTCCAGCCCCGGCCACCATGCCGGCCAATTCGCCGCATCCGCGACCGCGGCGGCGACCGTTGCCGGGGGCGCGGCGATCCAGGTTTCGTCGATCAGGTGGAATTGCGGGTGCATTGCGGCAGGATGACATGTCGGTGAGGCCTAACATCTCTGCAGGCCTGGCTGACCGGTGGCGTCCACCCCGGACAGAAACCCTTGCGAAAGGCACAAGCGAGTGCGTGAGTTGACCATCCCGAGCGCCGGCAAGCCCGCCCTCAACAGCGCGGCTCAGTTCGTCTTCGACAATGCCCGCACGCGGCCGGACGTGGTGGCGCTGAAGATCCGCGATGGCCAGGGGTGGTCAGAGATCACCACGCGGGAGTTCGCCGACCGGGTGCTCGCCGTCGCCAAGGGCCTGATCGCCGCGGGCGTGCAGCCGGGCGACCGGGTGGCCCTGATGAGCAAGACCCGGTGGGAGTGGACCCTCTTCGACTTCGCGATCCTGGCCACCGGTGCCGTCGTGGTGCCGATCTATGAGACCTCCTCCGCCGAGCAGGTGCAGTGGATCCTGTCCGACTCCGGAGCGCGCTCGCTCGTGATCGAGAGTGTCGCGCACGCCGCTCTGGTGGCCGAGGTGCGAGCCGAGGTGCCAGAGCTGATCGACGTCTGGGAGCTGGATGGCGGCGCGGTCAGCACGCTTACCGCGGCCGGGGCCGGCATCGACGAGGCGGCGGTGCACCAGCGGATCGCGGCGACCGCGCAGTCCGACCTCGCCTCGATCATCTACACCTCCGGAACCACCGGCCGACCCAAGGGCTGCCAGCTGACCCACCTCAACTTCCTCGCCGAGGTGTCCGAGGTCGCCGCCGGTCTCAAGGAGCTCTTCAACGAGGACAGCTCGACGCTGTTGTTCCTGCCGATCGCCCACGTCTTCGGCCGGGCCATCGAGATGGGCGCCATCGCCAACGCCACCACCCTGGGGCACACGGCCGACATCAAGAACCTCATCGCCGACTTCGCCGTGTTCAAACCGACGTTCGTCCTCAGCGTGCCGCGGGTGTTCGAGAAGGTCTACAACACCGCCAAGCAGCGCGCGCACGCCGACGGCAAGGGGCCCATCTTCGACCGCGCGGAGGCCGTCGCCATCCGTTACTCCGAGGCGCTGGACCAGCACGGTCCCGGCCTGGCGCTGAAGCTGCAGCACGCGCTGTTCGACAAGCTGGTCTACTCCAAGCTGCGCGCGGCACTCGGCGCCCAGTGCACCGCGGCGATCTCCGGCGGCGCGCCCCTCGGCGCCAGGCTGGGCCACTTCTTCCGGGGCATGGGCGTCACCATCTACGAGGGTTACGGCCTCACCGAGACCACCGCCGGCGCGTGCCTGAACCTCGCCGAGAAGATCAAGGTCGGCTCGGTCGGCCGTCCCATCGCCGGGATGAGCGCCAAGATCGGTGACGACGGCGAGATCCTGCTGGCCGGCCCCGTGGTGTTCGACGGCTACTGGAAGAACGAGGCGGCGACCACCGAGGCGCTGGAGCAGGTCGGCGGCAAGCGCTGGTTCCACACCGGCGACATCGGCGAGATCGACAACGACGGCTTCGTCACGATCACCGGACGCAAGAAGGAGCTCATCGTCACCGCCGCCGGCAAGAACGTCGCCCCCGCGGTACTCGAGGACCGGATCAGGGCGCACTGGCTGATCAGCCAGTGCCTCGTCGTCGGCGACCAGCAGCCCTTCATCGCCGCCCTGATCACCGTCGACCCCGAGGCGCTGCCGACCTGGCTGGAGAAGAAAGGCAAGCCCGCGGACACCCCGATGGCGGAGCTAGCCGAGGACCCCGCGCTGCTCGCCGAGATCCAGAGCGCGGTGGACGACGCGAACAAGGCCGTCTCGCGCGCCGAGGCGATCAAGAAGTTCACCATCCTCGGTGCCGACTGGACCGAGGAGACCGGCCAGCTGACGCCCTCGCTCAAGCTCAAGCGCAACGTCGTGATGGCCGAGTGCGCGGCCGAGATCGCCGCGCTGTACTCCGGGCCGCGAAAGGACTGAACTTCGCGTTGAGCTGGCGCCGCTACAGCCGCAGCAGCTCCGCCAGCCGGTCGCTCCTGGCGTCCCAGTCCCAGGAGGTCTCGACCCAGTCGCGCCCGGCCGCGCCCATCGTCCGGGCTCGGTCGGCATCGCTGAGCAGCCTCGCCAGCTCGGCCGCGACCGCGGCCACGTCCCGGCCGTTCACGACCTCGCCGGTGACACCGGGGCGCACCGCTTCCGGAGCACCGCCGGAGTTCCCCGCGATCACCGGCAGGCCGGATGCCGAAGCTTCGAGGAACACGATGCCCAGGCCCTCGACGTCCATTCCCATCCGCCTGGTCCGGCATGGCATCGCGAACACGTTCCCGGCGGCGAAGTGCTGGGGCAGCTCCTCGAACGGCACGCCGCCGGTCAGCACCACCTGCTCGGAGACTCCCACCCGTTTGGCGAGCTCGGTGAGCCGAGCGTGGTACGGCCCCTTGCCGACCATCAGCAGCGCCGCGTCCGGCACCTGTTCGAGCACGGCCGGCATCGCGCGGATCAGCACGTCCTGGCCCTTGCGCGGCACCAGCCGGGATACGCACACCACCACCGGACGTCCCGTCAGGCCGTGCCGCGCGCGGATGGCGGAGCCGTCGACGCCGGGGGAAAAGCTGTCGGCGTCCACGCCGGGCGGTAGCGGCACCAGCCGGGCGCGGGGTCCGAACGCGCCCGCGAGCCGCCGCCGGGTGTACTCCCCCAGGTAGGTCAGCACGTCGACGCGGTGACCGATGTGGCGCAGCGCCTGCCGGGCGCCGGGCAGCATCGCCCAGCCGATCTCGTGGCCGTGCGTGCTGGCGACCTGGCGGGTGACGCCGGCCGCACGAAGCGGGCCCGCCAGCAGTGCCAGCGGCGCCGCCGCCCCGAACCAGACGGACGTCGCGCCGACCTGGTTGCGGGTTTCGATGATCCGGCGTGCCGCGGCGACGGTGGGGACGAGCAGGCCGGTCGGATGCCGGCGTACCGGAAAGTCCTGCTGGGAGTCGAAGGCCGCCGCACCGGGGTAGTCCGAGCAGTACACCGCGACCTGGTCGGCGGGCAGCCGGCGGGCCAGCTCGTGGACGAAGGACTGGATGCCGCCCTGCCGCGGCGGAAAGTCGTTGGTGACGATCAACAGCTTGCGGTTCATCGCAGCTGGGCCTTCAGGTAGGCGCGCCACGAGCTGGTGAAGGCGACGACACCGGAGCCGAGCACCCGGCGCAGCCCCACCTCCGCCGCGGTGTCGGGGTCGGTGGCAGCGGCGGCACTCACCGCCTCATACAACCGCACGAGTCCCGGCTGGCCGGCTCGGCTCGCCACCAGCCGGCAGGCCAGCCACGACTCCTCGTACACCTGGGACAGCCGCTGGTTGCCGCCACCGAAGTCAACTGCCGTCGGGAGCGCGGCCGGAACGGTGCCGGCGTGGACCTCCGCCGCCAACTCCTGCGCTGCCTGGCGCACCGACTGCCTGGAGCCGAGGTTGCCCACGTAGTCGGCGAACCCCTCGATCAGCCAGGTCGGCAGCTGGTCCGAGGTCACCGCGCGGGTCGCGACATGGGTCAGCTCGTGCCGGACGACCAGCCTGCGACCGGCGGCGTCCAGGCGGCCGAGGGTGGTCGGGTTCAGCACGATGCGCGCGCCCAGGACTACGCCCGCCGGCGTGACGGAGTCGGCCACGGCCACCGCGGCCAGGTCCTCGCTGTCCGCGCCGTCGGCGGTCACCGCGGCGAACTCCGCGGCGGTGTCCGGGATCAGCACCGCAACGTGGTCGTTCCACGAACTCCCCCACACGCTCGTCACCACCGGCACCGAGCGCTCGACCAGGTCCGTGAAGGCGGCCAGTTCGGCACGGTGTGCGGGATGGGCGAGCACCAGCGTGTGCGCCGAGGCCCGGACGATCAGCGGCCCGAAATTCCACGGCCCCTGCCACGACGCGCCGCCCGGGCCCGTGGCGTCCGCGTCGCCGGCCAGCTTCCAACCGTCCGGCCGGTGGACGGCGGTCAGCCACAGGTCCCGGCCGGTCGGCGCGGGATCGACCACGGCGAAGGCGTATCGCAGCTGGACGTGCAGGATCACCGCCCGGCCGCCGAGCCGGACCGCGGCTGGAGCGAGAACGTCCGGATCGGTGACCGGGGCGGACAGGACATAGCGCCACGTCGTCAGCGGCACCCGCCTGAGGTTGCCGAGCACCGCGCGTTCGGTGTCGGTGTAGCGGCTGGCCGCGGCGGCGGGATCCAGGTCGGCCACCCAGCCCGCGCTGTCCCGGTGCTTCAACGCGTCGGCGTGGTGGTCGAGCACGCTCAGCACGGCCGTGACCTCAGCTGCGGACGGCGGGGCGCCGGACGCAGCCGAGCCGCTTCCTACCCCGCTGCCCCGCTGGTCCCCGGTCAGCGCCCGCCCGGCGAGCAACGCGATCACGGCGATGAGGACGAGGCCCAGCGACAGCGCCGGTCTGCTGGGACCGCGGCGGGACAGCACAACGGGCCGGACCGTGTCCGGTACACGCCCGTCGGCTTCGGACTGGAACGTCACCCGACCCGGCGCGCCCCTGAATAATCACTCTGGTAGGACAGCGACGCGATCTTGACGACGTCACCGGTGGTGGGCGCGTGGATGATCAAGCCCCCGCCGATGTACAGCGCGACGTGGTACGCGGGCGATCCGAAGAACACCAGGTCACCCGGCTGCAGCTCGCTCCGGCTCACCGACGAGCCCATGCCCTGCTGGGCAGCCGCACTGTGCGGCAGGTTGACACCGGCGTGGCCCCACGCCCAGGCGGTCAGTCCGGAGCAGTCGAACGAGTCCGGCCCGCTGGCGCCCCATACATAAGGCTTGCCGAGTTCGGCGCGAGCCGACGCGATTGCGGCAGCGGCGCCCTGGGATGCCTGCTGTGCCTGCGGAACGGCTGCTGCCGCCGGCGCCTGCTGTCGCGGCTGTTGCGGTGCCTGCTTTTGCTGCTGTTGCGGTGCCTGCTGTTGCGGTGCCTGCTGTTGCGGTGCCTGCTGTTGCGGTGCTGGCGGCTGCGGCTGCTGTTGCTTTTGCGGCTGTTGCTTTTGCGGCTGTTGCTTTTGCGGCTGTTGCTGTTGCTGTTGCGGTGCCTGGACCTGGGTGGCGGCCGGTCGCGGGGCGTCGACCACCTTGGCGACCTGCGCGGCGGTCGGTGGCGGCACCGGCGTGAAGAACTTCGCGCGCTCCGCGGCGGTGAGGGTGGCGAGCAATGCCTGGTACGTCTTCACCTGGGCATCGAGCGCGGCACGGCGCTGGGCGACGGCCGCGCGTTCGGAGACCGCGGTGGACACCGCATCCCTGGCCTTCTGTGAGGCGGTGTTCGAGATTGCGATGGCCTTGCTGGCCCGGGTGGCCACCTCACCCTGGTGCTGGGTGATCAGGGTCATCGACTGCATGGTCTGCAGGTAGCCGTCGGTGGAGGTGCTCGCCATCATCGCGGCGGTGCGGCTGAACGACGCGGACTTGTACTGGGTGGCCAGCGAGGCGGCGAGGTCGTGCCGCGTCGTCCGCACGGCGGCCTGGGCCTGTGACGCCTGCTGGGTGGCGAGCTCGGTGGAGTGCTGCGCGCCGACGACATCGAGCTGCGCCTTGTTGTACTGCTCAGCGAGTTGCTCGCTGGTCTTGGCCAGCGCCGCCAGCTTGGCGTTGACCGAGGTGGTGGTCTGCGCCGGCGACTTCGAGTGCGGGATTGCATCGGCAGCCAGCGGCGTCAGCAGAACTGCGCTGGTGATCACTGCGGAACCGATGACAGCGCGGCTGAGCCGCGAGGTACGAGTCAACGCCACTGTTGGCGGAACTCCTCTTCCAGTCGACCGCCTACCGAGTTAGCTGTCGGGTTCGGGCTTGGAAGTTGCCCTACGGAGCAGCGCGTACCGACCGCGTTACCGCGGCGGTACTACCCCGATTCACCCCAGAAAACCTTGGGTCCCCGGTTCGACCGTCTCAGCACCGACGTTCGGTCGGCCGCTGCGACGTGGTGTCGACTCGGCGGTGACATCCGGTGCCCCCAGGGTCAGGAGGCGGGTAGCCGGAATGCCTGGCCGAAGGCTACGTGACTCGGCTGCCACATCACAATCCGGCCTCGCCAGGCCGGTATGGCGAGGATCCCGCAGGCGCGAATCAGGCAATCGCGCTGCAACGCCGCGGAGTCTCGTCCGGCGGAGTGGTCGGCACCAGTCGCAGCGGTGGCAGCAGCCCGCCGGTTGCCAGCGCGCCCAGCGCGTCCTGCTCCGCACTGTCCAGCTCGATGGAGCCGGTTCGTGGGCCCAGCAGCACGGCCACCACGCAATCACCGCAGTTGATGTCGCGCACAGCGCAGGTGTCGCAGTCGATGAGCATGTCGCCCCTCCAGATCGTCCGGTGCCGGCGCTCGCGAGCCGGTCAGGGCAACCGTAGGAACAGGCACTGACAGTTCTGCCGGTGATCAGCCGCGCTCGAGCCGGGACAGCAGGATCTGCGCCGGCGTCGGCCACGCCCCGGCGGCTCGGGCGCTGCTCGCCACGGCCTGGTCAGAGCTGGCCACCACCACCGTTCGGCCGGGCGGTTCGGCCCGGAGCAGGTTCCGGATCAGGTCGTCGGCAAGCGGCCGGGAGCGCTGAACAGCACCCGCACCCCGCGCGGCGACGGCACCACGCCAACCCGCCGGAAGAGGTGCTTCGCCGTTTTCGTCGGACGTCACCGCTAGCGTGCCCGAACGTGAGCACGATAACCGTAGGTCAGCTGAGCCTGGACGCACTCGACGAGCCGCTGCACGCGACGACGTTCGTGGTGGTCGACCTGGAAACAACGGGCAGCACGTCCGCCTCGGACTCCATCACCGAGATCGGCGCGGTGAAGATCCGCGCCGGCGAGGTGCTGGGCGAGTTCGCGACGCTGGTCGACCCCGGCGTGCCGATCACCCCGTTCGTCAGCGTGCTCACCGGCATCACCGACCGGATGGTGTCGACCGCCCCGTCGATCGCGACGGTGCTGCCCGCCTTTCTCGAGTTCGCCGCCGGCGCGGTGCTGGTGGCGCACAACGCCCCCTTCGACGTGGGCTTCCTCAAGGCCGCCTGCGTGCGGCACGATCATCCGTGGCCGCATCCCCAGGTGGTCGACACCGCGGTGCTGGCGCGCCGGGTGCTCACCCGGGACGAGGTTCCCAATTGCAAGCTGGGCACCTTGGCGGGCTTCTTCACCGCCACCACGACGCCGAACCACCGGGCGCTGGCCGATGCCCGGGCGACGGTCGACGTGCTGCACGGCTTGATCGGCAGGCTCGGCACGCTCGGGGTGCATTCGCTGCCCGAGCTGCGGGGATTCACCTCCCGGGTCACCGACGCGCAGCGGCGCAAGCGCCATCTGGCAGACCCGCTGCCGCACTCCCCCGGCGTCTACGTCTTCGCTGACAGCACCGGCTCACCGCTCTATGTCGGCACCAGCAAGGATCTGCGCTCGCGGGTGCGGCAATATTTTGTCGCGTCCGAGACCCGTACCCGGATGGGCGAGATGGTGGGGCTGGCCGAATCCGTCGACTCGATCGTCTGCGCGCACGCGCTCGAGGCCCAGGTGCGCGAACTGCGGCTGATCACCTCGCTGAAGCCGCGCTACAACCGTCGCTCCAAGAACGGCGACCGGACGGTCTGGCTGAAGCTCACCCGCGAGGTGTTTCCCAGGCTCTCGGTGGTGCGCGAGGTCCGTTCCGACGGCGCGCACTACTTCGGGCCGCTGCGCTCCACCAGCCAGGCGGAGCAGGTGCGCGACGCCATCCACGACGCCGTTCCGCTGCGCCAGTGCACCGACCGATTGTTGCCCGGCAAGCCGGTTCGCGGCGCCTGCGCGCTGGCCGAGATCGGCAGGTGTCACGCCCCCTGCGAGGACCGCGTCGATCCGGCCGGCTACGCCGAGCTGGTGGCCCGGGTGGTGCGAGCGTGGCAGGCTGACGTGTCGGAGCTGATCGAGCCACTGCGGCACCGGCTCGACCAGCTCGCCGCGGACCAGCGTTATGAGGATGCCGCCGCGGTCCGCGACCGGATCGCCACCCTGGTTCGCAGCTGTGCCCGGATGCAGTCCCTGGGGACCCTGACGAGAATTGCCGAGCTGGTGGCAGCGCGCCCGGACGGCGGCGGCGGCTGGGAGCTGGCCGTCATCCGCCGGGGCCGGCTGGTCGGCTCCGAGGTGGCACCACGCGGAGTCGCGCCGATGCCCATCGTCTCCTCGCTGGTGGCGACCGCCGAGGCTATTCCGGACACCTCCGACTCGGCGACCATGGCCACCGTCGAGGAGTCCGAGATCCTGCTGCGCTGGCTGCAGGAACCGGGCGTGCGCCTGGTCGCCACCAGCGATCCGTGGGCCTCACCGGCGCGGGGGGCGGCGCGGCTGCGCAGCTGGCTGGCCTCGGCTGAGGGCGCGCGCCGCAGCGCGGACCCGTTCGCCGACCGCAGGAGGTTGCCGGTGAGCCACCAGCCGACCCGGTCCACGGCCTAAGATGCGGGGAATGATCACCACCATCGTCATGGTCAGCGTCGAGACCGACCGGATTCCCGAGGTCGCGCAGGCCATCGCCGACCTGGACGGGGTGAGCGAGGTCTACAGCGTCGCGGGTGACGTCGACCTGATCGCCATCGTCCGGGTTCGCGAGTTCGACCAGATCGCCGAGGTGATCGCCGGCCGGCTGAGCAAGATCGAGGGCGTGCTGCACACCGACACCCATGTGGCGTTTCGCGCGTACTCCCGGCACGACCTGGAGGCGGCCTTCTCGATCGGCTATACCGCCTCGGAATAGCGCCCGCCCCGGGGCTGGTCAGTGCGCCGCCCCCGCCGGCTGGTCAGTGCCGTACCGCCCCAGCGGCGGCTACCTGAGTGAGCTCTTCAGCCGCTGGCTCAGCGTGATCCACTCATCGAGCAGCGCCGAGCTGGCGCCACTGTCGATGGCGGCGGTGGCGATCGGCAAGCCATGCTCGATGGCGCCCTCCGCGGACCCCAGCTGGCCGTCGAAGGCGGCAATGGCGGCCGCCGCGTTGAGCAGTACCGCCTCACGCACCGGCCCACGCTCACCGGCGAGCAACCGCCGCACCACGTCGGCGTTGAAGGCCGCGTCTGCACCGCGCAACGCGTCCGGACCGGCGGGCGCGATGCCGAACACGGCCGGGTCGAGCACCGTCGCCCGCACCGAACCGTCGGTGACCAGCCACACCTTGGACGTGGTCGTGGTGGTCAACTCGTCCAGGCCGTCGTCGCCGCGGAACACCAGGGCGGTATCGCCCCGGTCGGCTAACACCTGGGCGATGACCGGGGCCATCCCGGCGTCATAGACCCCGATGGCCGCGGCAGTCGGGCGAGCGGGGTTGGTCAGGGGTCCGAGAAAGTTGAAGGCCGTGGGCACGCCCAGCTCGCGGCGTGGACCGCCGGCATGCCGCATTCCCGAGTGGAACACCGGTGCGAAGCAGAACCCGATGCCGACCTGGGCAACCGTGCTGGCGACAGCGCCGGCCGGCAGGTCGATGACCACACCGAGCCGTTCGAGCACGTCAGCCGTTCCGCAGGCCGACGACGCAGCCCGGTTGCCGTGCTTGACCACCGTCCGGCCGGCACCGGCCGTCACCAGGGCAGCCATGGTCGAGATGTTGACGGTCTGCGCGCGGTCACCACCGGTACCGACGACGTCGACGGCCCTGCGATCGACGGGCACCGGAGTGGACCGGGCCAGCATCGCCTGAACCAGGCCGCCCAGTTCGGCGGGAGTCTCGCCCTTGGCCCGCAGCAGTACCGCGAAGGCAGCCAGTTGGGCCGGGGTGGCGGCGCCGGACATGATCTCGTCCATCGCCCACGCCGTCACCTCGCTGGACAGCGCCGCTCTGTGCATCAGAGCCGACAGCACCTCGGGCCAGCTGAGCGCCACGGGCCGCCCGGCTTCGGCCACGCCGGCGCTCAGCGGACGACGGGAATGGCTGCCGCGTGCGCCCGCAGCGTGTCCGCGACGGTCGCCGCCGCGGTCACCGGGTCCAGGGGTCGCAGCAGGACGGCATCCGCCTCGGACCAGGCCGCCAGCCAGCGGTCCTGTGGACGCGCGATCAGCACGATCATCGGCGGGCAGTCGGCCAGCTCGTTCTTGAACTGCCGGCACAGGCCGACGCCGCCACTGGGCTGGGCGTCGCCGTCCAGGATGGCCAGGTCGATGTCGCCGGAGTCGAGCTGGTCCTTGAGCTGGCTGTAGTTGGCACACTCGACCCACTCGATGCGACCCGTGTCTGACGCCGCGCGGCGACCGACAGCCGAGCGAACATCCGATCGCACGTTGGCACGCTGGCTGTAGACCAGAACGGTGAGGCTGGCGGAGCTCATGACGGGTGCTTCTCTCTACGGGATCGACCGGGACCGCCGGGCGAGGACGGCTCGCCGAGAATGATATCGACAGCCGCCGCCGAACACCGCGCCCGCTCGGCTTGCACCTTAGGCTCCAGCGACGCACAAGTACGCGCGGACCCCCTGCCACACAACCTGCGAGATGAGGCAATAATGCAAGAGTGACGTCGACTGCACAGGTGGCTCCCGCGGAGCGCTTCCCTTCCTCCCAGGTTCACTCGCTCACGCGGCCGAACCTGGTCAGTGTCGGGACGATCGTCTGGCTGTCCAGCGAGCTGATGTTCTTCGCTGGGCTGTTCGCCATGTACTTCACCGTGCGCGCGAACAACATCGCCGTCTGGCCGGGCGCTCCGGCCGTGAACGGCCAGCCGGGCTACTCCGTGCACCTTGCCGTTCCGTACGCGACGGTGTTCACCGTGATCCTGGTGGCGTCGTCGATCACCTGCCAATGGGGCGTGTTCGCCGCTGAGCGTGGCGACGTCTACGGCGTCCGCCGCTGGTTCTTCGGCACCTTCCTGATGGGGCTGATCTTCGTCTGCGGGCAGGCGAACGAGTACCGCAACCAGGTGAACGAGTACCACCACCTCGTCAACGGCGTCCACGAGGCCGGTATGACGCTCTCGTCGTCCGGCTACGGCTCGGTGTTCTACCTCACCACCGGCTTCCACGGCCTGCACGTCATCGGCGGCCTGATCGCGTTCCTCTTCTATCTGGCGCGCACGGCGCTGGGCCGGTTCACGCCCGCCCAGGCGACGGCCGCCATCGTGGTGTCCTACTACTGGCACTTCGTCGACGTCGTGTGGATCGGGCTCTTCGCGACGATCTACTTGATCCATTGATATCAATCCACGCAACCAAGGTTCAGTGCGGCCGAAGAGCGAAAGGACGCCCATGACCGACGAGGAATACGTCGACGTGGACAGAGAACTCGGCTTCGAGCCGGCTGTCTCGGACAACACTGTCTTTGGCAACATCGGCCGCGCGCCGAAGACGCCCCGCAAGCACCGCGGCGGGCTGCGCCGACGGGTGGCGAGCTTCGCCGTCCTGGTCGGCGCGCTGACCACCGTCGGCGGCGGCTACGCCCTGCTCGCCCCGTCCTCGGGCGCGGACGACACCGCCTCGAGCAGCGCGGACGTGGCCAAGGGTCGCCAGCTGTTCGAGACCAGCTGCATCACCTGCCACGGCGCGAACCTGCAGGGCGTCACCGGCCGCGGTCCGACGCTGGTCGGTGTCGGCTCGGCGGCGGTCTACTTCCAGGTGAGCACCGGCCGCATGCCCGCGCCCTCCCAGGGCGCGGTGAACCTGCGCAAGGACCCCGAATTCAACGAGGCCGAGACCCTGCAGCTGGGGGCCTACGTCCAGTCGATCGGCGGCGGTCCGCAGGTTCCGGCTCCGGGAACCGATCTGCGCGCATCCGGTGCCGCGGTCGCCAACGGTGGCGAGCTGTTCCGGCTCAACTGCGCCTCCTGCCACGGCGCCACCGCCCACGGCGCCCCGCTCTCGGCCGGAAAGATCGCCCCGGCCCTCGACAAGGCAACCGACGCGCAGATCTACACCGCCATGATCACGGGTCCCGAGAACATGCCGGTCTTCTCGAACAACCAGATCACGCCTGAGCAGAAGCGCGAGATCATCGGGTACGTCGACTACCTGAGGGCCTCGAAGGACCCGGGCGGTGCCGGCATCGGCCGCCTCGGCCCGGTATCCGAGGGCATTGTCATCTGGACCGTGGGTATCGGTGCGCTGATGGTCACGATCTTGTGGATCGGAGCCAAGTCGTGAGTGAGGACAACAGCGGCGGGAGCTCTGACAAGAGGCCGTCCGTCGAAGAGCTTCGTGAGATGAGCACCGAAGAGGCGATGATCGCGGGCGCCGAGGTCGACGGTGTCTACCTCGTCCACCGGCGTGAGCGCTTCCCGATCGCCGGCACCCGGGCCGAGCGGCGCGCCGAGCGCACCATCGCCGGCGTCTTCATCCTGGGATTCCTCTCGGCGATCGCGTTCATCGTGGTCTTCTGCGGAGCCGTTCCGTACCAGTGGCGACTGCCCGGCGAGGGCAGGGCCTTCCATTACTTCACCCCGCTGCTCGGGGCGTTCCTGGGCCTGTCGCTGGCCTGCATGGGCATCGGTTTGGTGCTCTGGGCCAAGTGGCTGATGCCCGAAGAAGAGGCCGTACAGGATCGCCACGACGGCCCGTCCGAAGAGGCCGCCCAGCTGATGACGGCGGCAACGCTGACATCCGGGTTCCACGACATGGGGGTCGCGCGGCGCTCGATGCTGAAGATGACCTTCGGCGTGGCCGGTGGGGCGCTCGGCCTGGTTCCGCTGGTCGCCCTCGTCGGCGCCATGATCAAGAAACCGAATCGCGGTAAGAACGAGAGTCTCTTCCACACCATGTTCGCCAAGGGCGTGCCGCTGGTGTACGCCGACGGGCGGCGGGTCAGCCCCAACGACCTCGACGCGGGTGGCCTGGCCACCGTGTTCCCCGGAGTCGAGGGCGGCATCCGGGCCGGTGACTCGCCGACACTGCTGATCCGGCTCCGGCCGGGGCAGGTGGTGAAGTCGCGCAAGGGCCAGAACACCTTCGGCTGGGGCGAGTACGTCGCGTACTCCAAGATCTGCACGCACGCCGGTTGCCCCGCCTCGCTGTACGAGCAGCAGACCGGCCGCCTGCTCTGCCCCTGCCACCAATCGCAGTTCGACGTCCTGCAGGACGCCAAGCCGGTGTTCGGCCCCGCGACGCGCAGCCTGCCGAAGCTGCCGCTCGGCGTCGAAACTGTCGGTGACACGCAGTACTTTGTTGCTATGGGCGACTTCCCAGAAGCGGTCGGCCCGGCATTTTGGGAGCGACCATGAGCAGTGCCGACGACATCAGCCAGTCCCCCCGGGTGAAGCGGGCCAAGCGGTTCGACAAGCCGGCCACCCCGCAGGGCAAGGCCGCAAAGTGGGCTGAGGACCGGCTCGGCATCGCGGGCGGTGCCCGCCGCCAGCTGAACAAGGTCTTTCCGGACCACTGGTCCTTCATGATGGGCGAGATCGCGCTCTACTCGTTCATCCTGCTGATCCTCAGTGGCACCTTCCTCACGTTCTTCTTCGACGCCTCGATGGCCGAAGTGCGCTACGACGGCTCGTACGTCCCGCTCGACGGCGTGCAGATGTCGCGTGCCTACGCGTCCAGCCTGAACATCTCCTTCGACGTCCGCGGCGGTCTGGTCATGCGCCAGATCCACCACTGGGCGGCGCTGCTGTTCATGGCGTCGATGCTGATCCACATGTTCCGGGTGTTCTTCACCGGCGCGTTCCGCAAGCCGCGTGAGATCAACTGGCTGATCGGCCTCGGCCTGGTCACCCTGGGCCTGGTCGAGGGCTTCGCCGGTTACTCCCTGCCTGATGACCTGCTGTCGGGTACGGGCCTCCGCATCGCCGAGGCGATCGTGCAGTCCATCCCGGTCATCGGCAGCTGGGCCGCATACCTCGTGTTCGGTGGCAAGTTCCCGGGCACCGCCATCATCGGTCGGCTGTACATCGTGCACGTGCTGATCGTTCCGGGCGTTCTGGCCGGCCTGATCGGCGCTCACATGGCCCTGCTGGTGAAGCAGAAGCACACCGAGTTCCCTGGTCCGGGCAAGACCGAGGCCACGGTCAGCGGCGAGCGGATGTATCCGACGTACAGCCTCAAGGCCGGCGGCTTCTTCTTCATCGTCGCCGCGGTCTGCTGCGCGCTCGGCGGCCTCGCGCAGATCAACCCGATCTGGCTGTTCGGCCCGTACAACCCCGCCCAGGTGTCCTCCGGCTCGCAGCCCGACTGGTACATCGGATTCCTCGACGGGTCCACCCGCCTCTTCCCCTCGTGGGAGATCCGGTTGTTCCACCACACCATTCCGCCGCTGTTCTGGCCGACTCTGGTGCTGCCCGGGATCATGTTCGGACTGGCTGGCGCCTATCCGTTCCTCGAGGCGAAGCTGACCAAGGACCGCTTCTCCCACAACCTGCTGCAGCGCCCGCGTGACGTTCCGGTCCGCACGGGTCTCGGCGTCATGGCGATCAGCTTCTACGCGGTGCTGCTGGTGTCCGGTGGTAACGACCTGATCGCCAAGGCGTTCGACCTGTCACTGAACGCGATGACCTGGGCGGGGCGTATCGGTGTCCTGATCGTGCCGCCGCTGGCCTACGCGATCACCTATCTGATCTGCCTGGGCCTGCAGCGGCACGACCGCGAGGTCATCGAACACGGCATCGAGACGGGCGTCATCAAGCAGCTGCCCAACGGTGAGTTCATCGAGATCCACCAGCCGCTCGGCCCGGTGGACGACCATGGCCACGGGGTGCTGCAGTACGGCGGAACTCCGGTGCCGAAGCGGATGAACCAGCTCGGCAACCCGCACGGCGCCAAGGTCAAGGGCTTCTTCCGGCCGGTGCGCGAACGCGCCGACATCGAGGCCGAGCTTCGCCAGCTCGCCGAGGCGGAAGAGGCCGAGAAGAGCCGTCCTCGGGAACTCACCGACTAAGAAGACTGCGAACGATCTGTTCCAATCCGCGTCCAACCCTTTACTACGGGGCTGGGCGCGGATTTGTGCGTCACGGGGGACAGCTGCCGGCGCGGTCAATGCCAGGACCAGGGCTTCGGCGCGTTGACGCTGCGGTAGAGGATTGCCTTGACGTACCGCAGCGGATCGCCTCGACCGAGCGTGTGGCGGCCCCAGTTCAGAAGCGAGCGTGGGCACGGAGCAAAGGATGGTGCCGCACACTCTGCCGACGTACCAGCGCTGGGGTGGTTACCAGCTGCCTATGATGGCGCCATCACCGACCTGCGTGGGACTCAACGCAGCGGAGCGCGGTGACCTACGTAGTACTCGAACAGCAGACCACCGGTCGTGATGAGGATGAGCACGACACCGAGGGCAGCGAGCCAGATGAGAAAGAATGCCATGCCGATGCCCGTGACAGCGGCCGCCAGCGCGATACCGAAGGGCCAGTAGCTACCCGGGGAGAAGAAGCCCAGCTCACCGGCGCCCTCGGCGATCTCGGCATCGTTGCGGTCCTCGGGGCGGGCGTCGATACGACGTGACACGAACCAGAAGAACGATCCCCCGATGCCCAGCAGGCCGCCGGACATGACCAGTGCCGCGGTACCCGCTACTTCGATGCCGGCACCGTGCGAGGCGTGGTTGGTGAGCCAGGCGTAGACCGCCGCGATAACGAAGCAGAAGAGCGCGATCCACAGGAAGATTCGAGCTTCGAGCTTCATTGCTGCATCCCCCTAGTTGGAGCTGGCGCTGCACACCGTCGACGACTCCGTGGAGGCCGACCGGATTGTGCGACTCGTGTTGAACGGGTGGGTGGTCGTCGCGCAGGGAGTCTCGCCGATCGACTGCAGGGCCTTGCGCTGGCGTCCCGAGTCGCTGGACGGGATGGCCGCGAGGTTCGTCAGGTAGGCGTTGTAGTTCGCGGCCGAGACGACCCGCACCTCGAAGTTCATCTGCGAGTGGTAGGTGCCGCACAGCTCGGCGCAGCGACCGACGTAATGCCCGATCGTGGTCGCGCTGAACTCGAACTGGTTCGGCTTCGGCTGCGGGATCACGTCGCGCTTGAACAGGAAATCGGGCACCCAGAAGGAGTGGATGACGTCCCGGCTGGTTTCGATGATCCGCACCCGCTGGTGGACCGGAACCACCATGATCGGGATCTCGGTGGAGCTTCCGACGGTGGACAGCGAGGTGCCCGCGGACGGATCGCTGGCCGGGTAGTTCGTCGCCTGGGTCTGGCCGTTGACGGTGTTCGACTTGTACTCGAACTTCCAGTTCCACTTGAAGGCGTCGACCTGGATCGTGGTGGCCGGATTAGCCGTCGTCTTGTCGACGTAGTTCTCGGTCACCGCGGTGAAGTAGAAGAGGCCGGCGATGATCAGGAACGGCGCGATCGTGTACGCGACCTCGATCGGCAGGTGGTACTTCGTCTGCGTGGGCAGCAGGTCGTCGGTCTTGCGGTAGCGGAAGCAGCACCAGAAGATGAGACCCCACACGATCACGCCGACGATGAGGGCAGCCAGCGAGGACCAGGCCCAGAGGGCGCGAACCCGGTCGGCTTGGTTGGTGACGCCGGACGGGATGCCGAAGCGCAGTCGCTCCTCGCCATCGCGGGCGGTGCAGCCGGTCAGCAACACGGCTGAGCCGGCGAGTAGTCCGAGTCGCGACACACGTGACCTGAGACTGCGTTGCACTGGCGAAACCGCCTTTCTGAGCTACCTCCGGGCCCGCTTCTAGTCCCTGTTGAAAGACTAGCCGACACTGCCGGGCGGGGTGGCAGGGGTCTGCCGCGCTGGGCGCCGCGTGGTGGGCGCCTGAGTGGTGGGCGCGTCGGCCGGCATCCGACGTCCACGTCACCGGAAGTTCTCATGGGAAGATTGACCCCATGAGCGTGCACATCACCGACATGCAGTCCGCCACCACCGACATCGAGGGATTGCTCGTCCTGACCCTCAAACAGGTGCGCGACGAGCGCGGCAGCGTCCGGGAATTCTTCCGGGCCTCCGCGTACACCGACGCGGTGCCGGGCCTGGGCGACTGGCGCCAGATCAACGTGACCGAGTCCGGCCACGGTGCCGTCCGCGGGCTGCACGGCGAGGCGATGACCAAACTCGTGGCCTGCGTGTCCGGCGAGGCGTTCGGTGCCTATCTCGACGCCCGTCCCGAGTCCCCCAGCTACGGCGCGCTGGTCACCGTCCCGCTCTCCCCCGGCGTCCAGGTCCTGGTGCCGGCCGGGGTGTGCAACGGGTTCCAGTCCATGAGCGAGCAAGGCACTCAGTACCTGTACTGCTTCACCGAGGAATGGCGCCCGGGCATGGCGGGCACGGCGTTCTCACCGCTGGACGAGCAACTGGGGTTGCACTGGCCGATTCCGATCGACCCCGCCGACCCTGCCCAGATCTCGGCCAAGGACGCCGGAGCACTGCGCTTCAGTGACCAACCGGGCTTCAGCGACCAGCTGGCGAGCCGCTGACATGTGCGGACTGATCGGTTTCCTCGCGGCCGGCCCCGGCACCGCGCAACTGCCCGAGACCATCCGGCGGATCGAGATCGCGCGGGACGAGATGCGCCACCGCGGCCCGGACGACGGCGGCATCTGGTCCGACCAGGACGTGGTCATCGGCTTCCGGCGGCTGTCGCTCATCGACTGGGAGCACAGCCACCAGCCGCTGCCCTACCTGCAGAACCGCTACCACCTGATCTTCAACGGTGAGATCTACAACTATCTGGAGCTGCGGGAGCGGCTGACCGAGGAGTTCGGCGCCACCTTCAGCACCAACGGTGACGGCGAGGCGATCGTCGCCGGCTACCACTATCTCGGCGAGAAGATCGTGGAACTGCTCCGCGGGATGTTCTCGTTCCTCATCTGGGACTCCGAGGAGCGGGTGATGTTCGGCGCCCGCGACTGGTTCGGCATCAAGCCGCTGTACACCTACACCGACGAGCGTGGCTCGTTCTTCGCCTCGGACAAGAAGGCGCTGCTGTCGGTGGCGCCGGACGAGGTGTCCCAGGACGTCAACACCGAGGCACTGCAGCACTACCTGACCCTGCAGTACGTTCCGGAGCCCGCCTCGATGCACTCCCGGATCACCCGCATCGACTCGGGCAGCTGCTTCACGGTGCGCCCCGGCGAGGCAGTACGGACCCGTCGCTACTTCACGCCGGACTTTCCGATCAAGCCGGTGCCCGAGCCCGAGAAGCTGTACCACGAGATCGCCGAGGTGCTGCGGGACTCGGTGGCCAAGCACATGCGCTCGGACTTCACGGTCGGCGCCTTCCTGTCCGGCGGCATCGACTCCACCGCGATCGCGGCGCTGGCCAAGGAGCACAACCCGAAGCTGCTCACCTTCACCACCGGGTTCGAGCGCGAGGGCTTCTCCGAGATCGATGTCGCCGCGGAGTCCGCCGCCGCGATCGGTGCCGAGCACATCACCAAGGTGGTCACCCCGCAAGAGATGATGGACACGCTGCCGCTGATCATCTGGTATCTCGACGACCCGGTGGCAGACCCGGCGCTGGTTCCGCTGTACTTCATCGCCAGAGAGGCCCGCAAGCACGTCAAGGTGGTGCTGTCGGGTGAGGGGGCCGACGAGCTGTTCGGCGGCTACACGATCTACCGTGAACCGATCTCGCTGCGGCACCTGACCGCCGCGCCGGACCCCGTCCGGCGGCTGCTCGGCTCGCTGTCCAAGAGCCTGCCCGAGGGGATGCGCGGCAAGGACCTGCTACGCCGGTCGTCCATCGGGATCGAGGAGCGCTACTACGGCAACGCCCGGATCTTCCGTTCTGAAGAACTGGCGACCAGCAACCTGCTCAAGACCTACTCCCCCAAGGTGAGCTACACCGATGTCACCGCGCCGCACTACGCGGTGACCGGACACCTCGACGACTCGACCCGGATGCAGTACGTCGACCTGTTCACCTGGTTACGCGGCGACATCCTGGTCAAGGCCGACAAGATGACGATGGCGAACTCGCTGGAACTGCGGGTTCCGTTCCTGGACACCGAGGTGTTCCGGGCCGCTTCCACCATCCCGGTCGAGCAGAAGCTCACCAAGGAGACCACCAAGTACGCGCTGCGGCGCGCGCTGGCCGAGATCGTGCCGCCGCACGTGCTCAACCGCGCCAAGCTGGGCTTTCCGGTTCCGACCCGGCCATGGCTGCGCGATGTCATGTACGACTGGGCGCGCGACATCATCACCTCGGCCGGGACGGGGCATCTGATCGACACCGAGTCCGCACTGGCACTGTTGGACGCCCACCGGGACGGCCCGCACGACTACTCACGCAAGATCTGGACGCTGCTGGTATTCATGATCTGGCACGGCATCTTCGTCGAGGGCCGGATCAAGCCCGAGATCCCGCAAACCGTGTACCCGGTGGCCATCTAGCGGAAACCGGGCGTCTCGACTGGCGGCTTTCGCCGTAGTCTGGTTGTGTCGGTAGTGGCATTGGGTAACCGACTGACCACGTAGGAGTGATTGGGTGGAGCAGGGCAAGGCATCGGCGTTCGCTGATTTCGGATCAGCCGCACGTGCCGCCCTGGCTGACCTGAAAGACGGGACGGGCCTCGGCAGCTGGTTCGTCTGCCGTCGGGACGGTGAGGACTGCGTGGTTCTCGAAGCGGCCGACGACCTGCTCGACATCGTCCGTGGCACCGTGTACCGCTGGGACGACACCTATTGCGCTCGGGTCCTCGAAGGCGCTGACCCCGTGTCCATCGACGTGCGCGAGGTACCCGCCGTGGTGCACGCCCGGGAGGTGCTCGGCGTCGAGGTCGGTACCTGTGTCGCGGTTCCTCTGGTCGGGCCGGACCGCGCCGTACTGGGATTCCTCAACGGGGCCGGCCCCGGCGCGCACCTGGACGAGCTGCGGCGGCGGCTGCCCCAACTGCGGCTGCAGGCCGGCCTGCTCGGCGGTTGGCTCTCTCAGGAGCTGCGGATCGCGCAAGAGGTGCTGCGGGCGGAGCGCGCCGAGACCGCGTCCACCACGGACAGCCTCACCGGCGTCGGCAACCGCCGGGCCTGGGACGCCGCGCTGCTGGCCGAGGACTCGCATGCCCAGCTGTACGCGGACTCCTCCGCCGTCATCGTCATCGACCTGGACGCCATGAAAGCCATCAACGACCAGGGCGGCCACGAGGCCGGTGACCGCGCGCTCGTCCGCACCGCCGCGGTGCTGCGGGCCGGCTTGCGCGAGGACGACCTGATCGCACGGCTCGGCGGCGACGAGTTCGGGGTGCTGCTGCCGGCCACCGACCTGCGCGCGGCCCGGGCGATGGCCGACCGGCTGTTCCACAGCCTGCGGGTCGGAGGCGTGGCCTGCTCGCTGGGGGTCAGCGCGCGCCGCAGCGGCTCGGACCTCCGGCAGGCCTGGCGCGAAGCCGACGTCGACATGTACCGCAACAAAGCGCGGCGGGATGCCGCACCGGTGTCCGGTGCGATCCGCGAGAAGGCGGCGGCGCGCACCGGGCCGGCGACCGAGGCGACATCCGCTGACACCCCACCGGAACTCACCACCGTGGACGCGCTGCTGCGCCTGGTTCGCGACCAGCTCGGCATGCAGGTCGCCGTGCTGCACAAGCATCTGGACGCCAAGCAGCGGGTCCGCAACCTCCAGTCCAAGGTGGACTTGCCGGTCCATCGCGGTTACACCGACCTGCGCGCCGACGGGTACGGCCAGCTTCTGCTGGACGGCCTGGTACCCGCGGTGATCGGGGACACCAGCACCGTCGCCGTCCTGCGCGACCATCCCACGACCCGGGAGCTGCGCATCGGCTGCCATGTCGGGATCGCGCTGTACCGCGCCGACGGCAGCAGCTACGGAACCCTGAGCACGTTGTCGCAACGTCCGATCCCCGACCTTCGCCCGGCCGACGCCGACGTGCTGCTGGCGATCGGCCCGATCCTCATGAAGCTGGTGGAGCAGGAAGAGGACGCCGAGGACGGCCGGCACGCGTTCATCAGCAGGCTCGACTCCTGTACGCCAGCGGCGGACCGGCGATGGTCTACCAGCCGCTCTTCGACCTGCCGAGGCTGGTACCGGTCGGTGCGGAGGCGCTGAGCCGGTTCCCGCAGGGGACGCCGGACCCCGCCGACTGGTTCAGGAACGCCCACAGCGTCGGCCTCGGGGTGGAGCTGGAGCTGGCCGCGCTGTCCAACGCCTTCCCCTCGCTGGACGAGGTCACCGGCTTCCTGTCGGTCAACGTCTCATCGGAGACGGTGTGCTCGCCGAAGTTCGGCCGGATGCCGGCCGCGCTGCCCATGCACCGGATCGTCATCGAGCTCAACGAGGCACTGGGGCCGCTACGGCGCAACGGCCTGCGGGTGGCGATCGACGACGCGGGCGCGGGGTACGCCTGCATGCGGCACATCCTCAGCATCGTCCCGGACTTCATCAAGCTCGATCTGAGCCTGGTGCGTGGCATCGACAGCGACCTTCCCCGGCAGGCGCTGGCTGCCGCGCTCGCCGCCTTCGCCTTCACCACCGATGCCCTTGGTGGTGGCCGAGGGGATCGAGACGGTCGCCGAGCTCGCCACCCTGGAGCGCCTGGGCATCCACTACGGCCAGGGCTATCACCTCGGCCACCCGTCCTCGGCTGTCACCGCCCGCTCCAGCGTCCCCGCAATCTGCCGCGCGAGCGGCTGGCTCTGCAGTACGTCGAGGGGCACCGGCAGCGCCAGGCACCAGTTCTCGCGATCGGTGCTACCCGGCACGTTCGGGCGCGCCCGGACCGCCAGGGCGTCGTCCAGTGAGGCCGCCAGCAGCCTGCACTCCGATTCGGCCAGGGCGGCATAGGCGGGCTGCACCGCGGTCTCGTCGTCGTCGGCCGGTTTGACACCGGCTTCCAGCAGCAGCGAGCGCATCTCGTCCTGGCGCGCTTCGGTCGCCCGGACCCCATGCTCGAGCTGGTCAGCGAGATCCGTACCGGAGCAGATGCCGGCCACCGTCGGCAGGTCGTGGGTGCTCACACTGGCCATCGCGGCGGGCGGCCACTCCGACGGCGGGTCGGACTCGAACCAGAACACCTCGCTGGACAGGATGCCGCGGTCGCGCATCGCGTCCCGGACGGCCTCTTCCACCGTGCCGAGGTCCTCGCCGACGACCACGGCGCCGGCGCGGACGCTCTCCAGGCACACGATGTCGAGCAGATCCTCCAGTGGATACCGGACGTAGCCGCCGTGCGTCGCCGGCTGGTCCTTCGGAATCCACCACAGCCGGGACAGCCCGATCACGTGATCCACCCGCAGCCCGCCGCCGCGGGTCAGGGTTGCCCGGATGGAGTCGATGAACGGCTGGTAGTCGGCCTGGCGCAACCGCCACGGGATGAACGGCGGCATGCCCCAGTCCTGACCGCCGGCATTGAAGGCATCCGGCGGAGCACCGACCCCGGCCCCGTCGGCCAGCAGGTCCTGCCACGCCCAGGCGTCCGCGCCGGACGGGTCCACCCCGATCGGCAGGTCCTGGACCACGGCGACCTGCTCGTCGAGGCTGTCCAGCTGCTGCGTGATCAACCACTGCAGCCAGGCGTGGAAGTCGATCTCCGCTCGGGCGCTATCCGCGAACTCGGCGATTCCGGGGCCGTCCGGACGGCGCACCTCGTCGGGCCACTCCCGCCACGTCGAGCCGTGCCGGTCGGCCAGCGCGCACCAGGTCGCGAACTCGGCAAGCCCCTGGCCCTGCCCGGCCTGCCAGCGCCGGAAGTCCGCTCCCGGCGGAGCGGCCTGGAAGATCGCCTCCAGGGCGGCCCGCTTCAGCGGCCACACCCGGTCGCGATCGACCAGCGGCGCGAGGTTCAGCGCACGCCCCTGGGCCGCCCTGTTCCTGGTCATCACCGTCGAGATAGCTGCTGTCCACTCTCCACGCGTCTGTCATTCCTCCAGCATGTGTCATAAAGCCTAGGTTCGCATCGACCGGACGCCAGGGCTCGCGGTCAGCTGCCCAGCATGATTCTCAGCTGCCCAGCAGCGGCAGCACCTCGGCGGCGGCCTCGTCCCCGTAGGACTCCGCGAGCCGCTCCGCGAAGTCGGCCGGCTTGACCTGGTACTCCTGGGTGCCGACCGTCTCGAGCACCAGCGTCGCCAGCAGGCTGCCGACCTGGGCCGACCGCTCCCAGGACAGTCCCCAGGTGCGGGCCGACAGCAGGCCGGCGCGGAAGCCGTCGCCGACACCGGTCGGATCGATCTTGGCGCGCTCACGGGCCACCGGCACGTGCACCCGTTCGATGTCACGGCCGACGATCTCGACGCCGTCCTTGCCCTGCGTGGTGATCCGGACATGCACCTGCGCCAGCACATCCCCCTCGGACAGGCCGGCCTTGGACTCGAGCAGGTTCTTCTCGTAGTCATTGGTGAACAGCAGTTCGGCGCCCTCGACCAGGCCGCGCAGCTCGTCGCCGGTCATCCGGGCGATCTGCTGGGACGGGTCCGCGGCGAAGCGGTACCCGCGCTCGCGGGCCTCTACCGAGTGACGGACCATCGCGGCGGGATCGTCGGCGCTGATGACGATCAGGTCGGCGCCGGTCCGCTCGACGGCGGGCTTCAGCTCGATGTTGCGTGCCTCGCTCATCGCCCCGGCGTAGAAGGACGCGATCTGGCACATCTCTTCATCAGTGGTGCACACGAAACGTGCCGTGTGGTGCTCGTCCGAGACGTACACGGACTCACAGTCCACGCCGTTGCGCTCGAGCCACGCCTGGTAATCGGCGAAGTCCCGGCCGACCGCGCCGACCAGAATGGGGCGCTCGCCGAGCTGACCCATTCCGAACGCGATGTTGGCGGCCACACCGCCGCGGCGAACCACGAGGTCGTCGACGAGGAAGCTCAGAGAAACCTGATGGAGCTGGTCGGCGAGCAACTGCTCTGAGAACCGGCCAGGAAAGTGCATCAGGTGGTCGGTCGCGATGGACCCGGAGAGGAGGACAGGCATATCCGTCAGATTACCTGGGCTACTGCCCCGCAGTGGCACAGGCCGACCCGGACGGCGCGGCCCGGCGGATACGCAACGGGCGCCACCGGCACCCCTGTCGGAGTGGGGTGACGCCCGTCGGAAAGCGGAGAAGTGCCTTGGCGAACGAGAGAGACTCAGCCGCAGAACGAGTTACCGCAGGCGCAGCCGCCGCCGGCGTTCGGGTTGTCGATCTCGAAACCCTGCTTCTCGATGGTGTCGGTGTAGCTGATGGTGGCGCCGACGAGGAGCGGCACGCTGGTGCGGTCGACGACCAGGGGAACCGTACCCTCGGCTCCGCTCAGCGGCTGGTCGATGGCGATGTCGCCGTCGAGCGCGCGCTCGTCGAAGAACAGCTGGTACTGCATGCCGGCGCAACCCCCCGGCTGGACCGCGACACGCAGGCGAAGGTCGCTGCGTCCCTCGGCGTCGAGCAGCTCGCGAACCTTCAGCGCTGCCGCGTCGGTCAGGGCGAGCGGCGCGGTGTCGGCGCCCGGCGTGGTGATGGAAATCTCGGTGGCAGTCATTCGGTCCCCAAACTTGTGCTGATGAGCCGGAGCTCAGCGGTATGCGTTGCGTTGTCCAGACGTGCGTGTTGCCAGGCGTAGCTGCAGCGGTTCGATATCGACAACTTCTGCGGTCCCGCTGCTATTTCCGATAGTACGGCCCGAACCACCAGCACACTACTGGTCGGAATCGCGCCGGTCCTCATCCCACAGCGAGTTCCCCTCAGGCGCGGGCGCCGGTTGCTCGATCCGGGTGGCTCCCGAACGCTCAGCCCGCTCGCCGACCGGCTGCTCCGGCCGACGCGGAACGGGCAGCTGCTCCGTCCGGTTGTCGCGCCACTGTGCCGACGGCGGCTCGCCCTGCAACCGGCGCCGGGAATCCTCCAGCTCGGAGTCCCGGAAGCTCGGCTCGTCATCGTCGCGGGCGTTGTACTTGGCCCGTGCCCTGGAGATCAGCCAGTCCAGCGACAGCGGACCGGCACCCCCGAGCAGGAACACCGACAGCCCGGCCGCGACCGCGAGGTCGACCGAGGTGAACCAGCCGCTGGAGCCGGTGTACTGCTTCACGCCACCCCAGTCGATGCTCAGCACGATCATGGCGGCGAGCACCATCCCGCCCAGCGCGGCAATGCGGGTCAGCAGCCCCACCAGCAGTCCGAGTCCGATGGCGATCTCGGCGAACGCCGTGACATGGCCGAGCAGCGACGGGTGGTCGCTCAGCGGGCCCAGCGCCGCCCCGATGGGAGTGCCGTTCCTGGCGGCGTCAACCGAGGCCTTTAGACCGGTGGGCGACGCGGGGTCGAAGAACCCGGGGTAGACGAGCTTGGCGTAGCCGGCAAACAGGAAAAGTGCGGTCAGGAACAGTCGCAGCGGCACGACCGCCCAGCTGTTTCCGCGTCGTGGCCGGGCGGACTCGTAGCGACGCCCACGGACTGTTTCGATGTTGCTCATTGGTATCGCGTCCTCTCGCGGCGAGGCGAACAGCAAGGCGAACTGATCGCGCGCCCTGCCTGCGGAACGGCACGCGCCGCCTTCCGCACGGCCCCATGCCGACTTCGAGCCCCCCAGGAGGCAGACTGTTAGCCGTGACCCGGCAGTGCGTGCTCTAAGGATGCATACGCAGTGCGGGGTCAGGCGGTTCAACACACGTTGACGGGGCTTTGCTCAACAAGCTGGTTCCGGCGCCGCCGCGTCCTGTGCCACCGTCCGTAAACGGCGTACACCATCCGTAACGGCCGAACCAGAAAGCATGGATCCTTGAAGCTGCCACGCCGCAAGGGCACCGCCACCAGTGTCGAGATCGAGCCGCCCGAGGTCGTCGCATCCGGTCCGGGAGCGTCGAAGGGACGGCCCACGCCGAAGCGGCGCACCGCCTCGGTACCGCCGCCGCCCGCGCCTCGCACGCGCAAAGAGGCGATGGCCTGGCAGAAGCAGCAAGGCGCCAAGGCAAAGGTCGCCGGCCAGAAGAAGCTCTCCCCCGCCGAGTACAAGCAAGCGCTCAAGACCGGTGACCCGCGGGTGCTGCCGCGCCGCGACCAGGGACCGGTCCGGGCGCTGGCCCGCGACTACGTCGACTCCCGGCGGATGGCCTCCAACTACCTGCTGCTGCTCTTTCCGCTGATGCTCATCGGCTACGTCATCCGACCGCTGCAGATCATCACACTGGCGCTGTTCGCGCTGCTGCTCGCGGAATGGATGCTGGCAGGCAGCCGCATCCGCAAGCTGGCACTGGAGCGCGGGATGCAGACCAAGGAGTCCGCGATCTCGCTCGGCTTCTACGCCGGCAGCCGGGCGTACTTTCGGCGCAGCTGGCGCCGGCCGATGCCGGCCGTGGAGCCCGGCGACAAGATCTAGGCAGCCGCTCAGTTACGCGGGACGGCTGGTCGGCGCGTTCTCGGCGGTCTTGGCCGGATCACGCACGACGGTATCGCCCAGCACCTCGTCGATGCGCTTGAGCGCCTCGTCCGGAATCCGCACTCCGGCGGCCTTGACGTTCTCGGCGACCTGCTCGGGGCGTGACGCACCCACCAGGGCGGCCGAGACGTTGTCGTTCTGCAGCACCCAGGCCACGGCGAGCTGGGCCATCGTCAGGTTCAGCTCGTCGGCCACCGGCTGCAGCTGCTGAACCCGGGTGAGCACGTCGTCGTTCATAAAGCGCTTGATCATGTCGGCGCCACCGTTGGTATCGGTGGCACGGGAGCCCTCCGGCGGGGCCTGCCCCGGCCGGTACTTCCCGGTGAGGACGCCCTGCACGATCGGGGACCACACGATCTGGCCGATGCCGAGTTCCCGCGAGGTCGGAACCACCTCATCCTCGATGACGCGCCACAGCATCGAGTACTGCGGCTGGCTCGAGATCAGGCCGAAGCCGAGCTCCTTGGCCAGCGCGTGACCGGCGCGCAGCTGGTCGGCCGTCCACTCGCTGACCCCGATGTAGAGCGCCTTGCCGGAGCGGACGACGTCGGCGAAGGCCTGCATCGTCTCTTCCAGTGGGGTCTCGGTGTCGTAGCGGTGCGCTTGGTACAGGTCCACGTAGTCGCTCTGCAGTCGGCTGAGCGAGCCGTTGACGGATTCCATAATGTGCTTGCGGGACAGGCCGACATCGTTGTGACCGCCGGGTCCGGTCGGCCAGTACACCTTGGTGAAGATCTCCAGGGACTCACGCCGCTCGCCCTTGAGCGCCTCGCCCAGCACCGTCTCAGCCTTGGTGTTGGCGTAGGCGTCCGCCGTGTCGAAGGAGCTGATGCCGGCTTCGAGCGCAGCCCGCACGCAGCTGGTCGCGACCTCGTTCTCTATCTGGGAACCGTGCGTGAGCCAGTTGCCGTAGGTGATCGCCGAGATCTTGAGTCCACTGTTTCCGAGGTATCTGAATTCCATGATCTCGACCCTATGCCGCCGTGCGCGGCGGCTGCCACCCTGCCCCGCCTGCTCGGACAGTGCTGCTCGGACAGTGCTGCTCGGACAGTGCTACTCCGACAGTGCTACTCCGACAGTGCTACTCCGACAGTGGCATCGGGCCGTACACTGCCGTGCCGTCGTGCACCAGGGTCACCCCCGCCACCCCGGCCTCCGCCAGCGTGCGCCACGCCTCACCGAGCCAGCTCTCGGCGTCGGACTGGCTGGCGAAGTCGTCGGCGGGCGCTGCCCCGGTGTTGTCGGGTTCGTACTGCCACGTCCATGCCATCGCGGGCCACTTCCTTCGCTGTTCGCCGGTGCGGCCGCCGAGAGGCAGCGCCGCTACACGCTAGCGTGCGGACGATCACGGCAGCGGTGGCCGCGCGCCGGGTTGCTAAGGTCGCGGAACCGCCAGCCCCAATCCGCTGGCACCACTTCCGGAGGTCTGGCGATGACCGCGCGACGGCGCACCCTGGTGCTCGGCGGTGCCCGCTCCGGCAAGTCCAGTTGGGCCGAGCGTCAGTTCGACGAGTGCGCCGAGGTGCGCTACGTCGCGACCGCCGCGGAGCGCGATGACGCCGACTGGGCCGAGCGGATCGCGCTGCACCGCGCGCGGCGTCCGGCGCACTGGCGAACCGTCCAGACCCTGGACCTTGCCGGCGTGCTGGAATCCGTGCGCGCCCCCGTCCTGATCGAGGACCTGGGCAACTGGCTCTCGCGGACGATCGATGACACCGGCGGTTGGGACGGCCACCTCGCGGGCCTGCGGCAGCGGGCCGACGAGCTCGTGCGCGCCTGGCAGTGCTGCTCCGGCACGGTGGTGCTGGTGAGCAACGAGGTCGGCAGCGGCGTCCATCCGGCGACCCGGGCCGGACGGGTGTTCAGCGACGAGCTCGGCAGGCTCAACACCGCACTGGCCGCCGACGCCGACGAGGTGGTCCTGGTGGTGGCCGGGCTGCCACTCTGGCTGCGGCCGCCGCCGGCCCGGCCCGCGGATTCTGAAGACTCCGAGGATTGTGGAGAGAGTCGATGACCGAAGCCCCCAGAACACCGCTGCAGGCCGCACTGGACGGCATCGACTATCCCGACTCCGACAGCGCCCACGCGGCGAAGGTGCGGCAGGCGGAACTGACCAAACCGGCCGGGTCGCTCGGGCTGCTGGAGGAGCTGTCGATCTGGGCGTCGAGCGTCCAGGGCCGGTGCCCGCCGCACTCCTTCGAGCGCACCCGCGTCGTGGTGTTCGCGGGTGATCACGGCATCGCCGCCGCCGGAGTGTCCGCCTACCCGGCGGAGGTCACCGCCCAGATGGTGGGCAACATCCTCGCCGGTGGCGCCGCCGTCAGCGTGCTCGCCGCCGCTGCCGACGCCGGGGTGCGGCTGGTGGACATGTCCGTCGACGCCGACACTTCCCAGGAAGTGTCCAGGTCCGACATCTCCCGGTACAAGGTCAGGCGCTCCACCGGTCGCATCGACACCGAGGACGCCCTGACCGCGAACGAGGCGGAGCGCGCGATCGAGGCCGGGATCCGGGTAGCCGACGAGGAGATCGACGCCGGTGTCGAACTGCTGATCGCCGGTGACCTGGGCATCGGCAACACCACGCCGGCGTCGGTCCTCGTCTCGGTGCTCACCGATACCGAGCCGATCAAGGTGGTCGGCCGGGGCACCGGGATCGATGACGCCGGCTGGATCCGCAAGTGCGCGGCCATCCGGGACGCCCGCCGCCGCGCCTGGCCGCATCGCGATGACCTATCCCGGTTGCTCGCCATCGCCGGCGGCGCGGATCTTGCCGCGATGACCGGCTTTCTGCTGCAGGCGGCGAACCGGCGCACCCCCGTTCTGCTGGACGGGCTGGTTGTCAGCGCCGCGGCGTTGACCGCCCAGCTGGGCAATCCGCGGGTGGTCCGCTGGTTCCAGGCCGCCCACCTGTCCGCCGAACCGGCGCACGACCTGGCGCTGCGCCGGCTGGGGCTGACGCCGGTGCTGGACCTCGGTATGCGGCTCGGCGAGGGCACCGGCGCGCTGGTGGCGTTGCCGATCCTGCGCGCCGCCACCCGGACCCTCGCCGAGATGTCGACCTTCGACGAGGCGGCTGTATCCACGAGTGTGTCGACGGGGTTCGACCCGGCGTGACGGGACACCCGTGAGCGGCGAGCCAGCCGAACCGTCCGGTCCGGCTCCGGAGCCGACCGTGCGCGGGAGCCGCCTGGTCCGGGCCGGCGTCCGGCTGGCCCTGACGACCCTGACGGTGCTGCCGCTGCGCGCCGGACCGGTCAACCGGGCGGTGGCCCGGGTGGCAATGGCGTTGGCTCCGGCTGTCGGCCTGTGTCTGGGGGCTGTCCTTGCCGGCGCCGGGTGGTGCCTGCTCCAGGTCCTCGATCCGCTGACCGCGGCAGCCGTCCTGGTCGCCGCGCTTGCGATGCTGAGCCGCGGCCTGCACCTGGACGGCCTGGCGGACACCGTCGACGCGCTGGCCTCCTACCGTCCGCGCGAGCGGGCCCTGGACATCATGAGGTCCCCTGAGGTGGGCCCGCTGGGAGCGGCCGCGGTGGTCCTCGTGCTGCTGCTGCAGGCGGCCGCGCTGACCGGGCTGCTGGCTGACCGGCGCTGGGCGGCCATCGTCCTGGCCCTGGGCCTCGGCCGGCTCGCGATCCCGATCTGCTGCCTGCGGCGAATACCCGCCGCCCGGCCGGACGGCCTCGGCGCGCTGGTGGCCGGCACGGTCGCTCCGGCTGGCTGCCTGGCCTGGGCGCTGGTCCTCGGCGGGGCCGCTGTGCTGGCAGCCCCATCCGGGTGGTCGCGGGGCGTGTTGGCGGTGCTGCTGCCGTGCGGGGCGGTGGCGCTGCTGCTGCGGCAGGTGCTTCGTCGCCTCGGCGGGGTCACCGGCGACGTCCTCGGGGCAGGCTGCGAGACCGCCACCGCCATCGCGCTGATCACGCTCAGCACCCACTGACGACGGTCAGCGCACGTGCGAGGGCACGAACGGCAGCGACACCACCGTGGCGGCGAGCTTGCGGCCGCGGACCTCGATCGCGACGTCGGCAGACTCGGAAACGCCGGCGGCCGTGGAGACGAGGGCCAGCGCGATCCCCTGCTTCAGTGTCGGTGAGAACGTGCCGGACGTCGTCTCGCCGATCACGGTGCCCTCGGCGTCCAGCACCGGCATGTGCCCGCGCGGCACGCCGCGGTCGGTGACCAGCAGCCCCCGCAGCCGCCGGGCCGGGCCGGCGGCGCGCTCGGCCAGCAGCGCGTCGCGGCCCCAGAACGCCGGCTTCTTCCAGCCGACCGCCCACGACGAGCCGGCCTGCACCGGAGTGATGTCGCGGGACAGGTCCTGCCCGTGCAGGGGGTAGCCCATCTCGGTGCGCAGGGTGTCCCGAGCGCCGAGCCCCGCCGGCATGCCGCCGACCGCGCGGGTTGTCTCTACCAGCGCGTCCCACAGCGCCACGGCCCCGTCCCAGCCGGGAATGAGCTCGTAGCCGCGCTCGCCGGTGTAGCCGGTGCGGCAGACGCGCACCGGACGGCCGTCGAAGTCGGCGTCGACGAACGAGACGTAGTCCAGCTCGGTGGGAAGGGACAGCGCGGCGAGCACGTCCGCGGACCTCGGCCCCTGCACGGCGATCACCGCGAAGCTCTCGTGCTGGTTCGTGACGGTCACGCCCACCGGCGCGGCGGCGGCGATCAGGCCGATCACCTCGTCGGCGTTGGCGGCGTTCGGCATCAGGAAGACTTCGTCGTCGCTGACCAGGTAGCTGAACACGTCGTCGATGACGCCGCCGTCCTCGGCGCAGCACAGCGTGTACTGGGCCTGGCCGGGGCCGATCTTGGACAGATCCGCGGTCAGGCAGGAGTCCACGAAGGCCCTGGCTCCGGGCCCCGCGACGGTGGCCTTGCCGAGATGCGAGACGTCGAAGACCCCGACCGCCTGCCGTACCGCCGTGTGCTCGGCCAGCACGCCGCCACCCGAGGCGCTGTATTCGATAGGCATCTCCCAGCCCCCGAAATCGGCGAGCTTGGCACCCAGATCGACGTGTCGATCGTGCAGCGGCGAACGGCGCAGGTCAGTCATGGCGGCAACGGTACCGATACCGGCCGACATGGGACCGCTGCTCCGCTCGGCTATGGCGCGGGCCATAGCCGAGCCACGGCGCGGGCCGGTAACCGGGTGGACGACCTCACGCTGCGCACCCAGCGGGCTCCCATAGAGTGACCCGCATGACATCGGTGTCTCTCATCAGCTCCACCGCTCCGCTCTCGGCCGACGCGATCGTCGTGGCCACCGTCGCCACCCCGGCCGGGGTGGCCCTGGCCACCGGCGCTAGCCCGGTGGACGAAGCGCTGGGTGGCGTCCTGCTGGCGGCCCTGAAGGCGGTGACGGCGACCGGCCGTGCCGACGAGGTCGTGAAGATCCCGACGCTGGGCAAGAGCGCGACACCGCTGATCGTGGCCACCGGGCTGGGTACCGGCAGTGCCGACACCTTGGAGCCCGAGAGCGTGCGGCGCGCCGTCGGGGCAGCTCTGCGCGCGCTGTCCGGCGGTCGGGTCGCGGTGGCGATCGGCGACGCGAGCGACAGCGGTCTGGTCGAGGCGATCTCCGACGGCGTGCTGCTGGGTGGCTACCGGTTCACCAAGTACAAGTCCGCGCCGAGTCCGGCCGAGGTCCGCCGTGTCGACATCGCCGTCACCGACGCCTCGGACGCCGGCTCCCGGGCCGCCCTGCGCCGGTCCAAGATCGTCACCACCGCGGTGAACAACACCCGCGACCTGGTGAACACGCCCGCCAACGAGCTGAACCCGGTCACCTTCGCCGCGTACGCCAGGGAGCAGGGCGAAGCCGCCGGTCTGAGCGTCGAGGTACTGGACGAGCGGGCACTGAAGCGGGGCGGCTTCGGCGGCATCCTCGGGGTCGGCGGCGGGTCCGCCACGCCGCCCCGGCTCGTCCGGTTGAGCTACCAGCCGGCCCGCGCGAAGAGCAGCGTCGCGCTGATCGGCAAGGGCATCACCTTCGACAGCGGTGGCCTGGACCTCAAGACCGCCATGATGGCCCAGATGAAGTCGGACATGGCCGGGGCCGCCGCCGTGATCGAGTCCGTGATCGCCGCAGCAAAGCTCCGGCTGCCGGTCGCGGTCACCGCCACCGTTCCGATGGCCGAGAACGCGGTGTCCGGCACGTCCTACCGGCCCTCCGACGTGCTGGTGATGCGTGACGGCAGCACGGTCGAGGTGGACAACACCGACGCCGAGGGACGGCTGATCCTCGCGGACGCGATGCTGCGCGCCTGCGAGGACTCCCCCGACTTCCTGATCGAGACCTCCACCCTGACCGGCGGCCAGCTGATCGCGCTGGGCACCGAGACGGTCGGTGCGATGGGAAGTGACGAGTTCCGGGACCGGGTCGTCGCGGCCGGCACCGGAGCCGGCGAGTCGCTGTGGCCGATGCCGCTGCCGCCGCGGCTGCGCAGCAACCTCGACTCGCCCGTCGCCGACATCGTCAACGTGACCAAGGACCGCTGGGCTTCGATGCTGCTCGCCGGCATCTTCCTGAAGAACTACGTGCCCGACGGGCTGGACTGGGTGCACCTGGACATCGCCGGGCCGGCCTTCGCCACGTCGGCCTCCGGCTACAACCAGCGCGGCGGCACCGGCGCCATCGTCCGTACGATCGTCGCCGCCCTGACCGATATCGCCCAGAACGGCTCCTGACCCAGCCGGATTTCTGGCGCGCCGCCAGTGCGCCATCCCCACACCGTCAGCCCGATTTCTTTCGCGCGTTGTAGTCGCGCATCCGCTGCGGATATCCGACGACGGCAGCGTCGTACAGCGGGATGGCCTGCCGCTTGGCGAAGTTGACCGCGCCGTTCGGGCCATCTATCCGGCGACGGGTCCACTCGCCGTCGTGCGCGACGAGCATGATCGTGGTGTCGGTGACGGTCGTGCGCGGTTCGACGAACGCCTCGACGCCGAGGTGTGTCCGGATGAACTCCTCCAGGTGCGCGGCGTCGTCCGAGGTCCCCGTCCGTACCGTTCCCGAGCCCTCGGTTCCGCGCTTCCGGCGGCGTCCGAACAGCCCCATCTCGCCCTCCTCGTCGGTCGCGTCCCGTGCGGTGTCGGCGTCCGCCGCACGTGGTGATGATGATCGCATCGACGCCCGGTGAACCGGCGGAAAACCGCCGCCCGACTGCCCATCGGCCAACATGGAGTGACAAGATAGGACCGGCTCGATCAGAGCCCGACCTAACAGGAACTATCGGGGCCACAAGCTCCGGAGCTGGGAGAATCTTTCAGTGGCAGGTGAGGGGACCCCCGACAACGTCGACGTCGTGATCCTGGGCGGCGGAAGCGGCGGCTACGCGGCCGCTCTGCGCGCCGCCGAACTCGGCAAGTCGGTCGTGCTGATCGAGAAGGACAAGGTCGGTGGCACCTGCTTGCACCGAGGCTGCATCCCGACCAAGGCGCTGCTGCACGCGGGCGAGATCGCGGACGCCGCTCGGGAGAGCTCGCAGTTCGGCGTGAACGCCACCCTCGAGGGCATCGACATGGCGGGCGTCCACAAGTACAAGGACGGCGTCATCTCCAAGAACCACAAGGGCTTGCAGGGGCTGATCCGCAGCCGCGGCATCAAAATCGTCGAGGGCGAGGGCCGGCTGACCGGACCGAAGCAAGTAACCGTCGGCGGTGACGTCTACAACGGCAACGATGTCATCCTCGCCACCGGCTCCTACTCCCGCACGCTGCCCGGCCTGCAGGTCGACGGCCAGCGGGTGATCGCGAGCGAGCACGCCCTGGTTCTGGACCACGTCCCGGCCAGCGCGATCGTGCTCGGTGGTGGCGTCATCGGCGTCGAGTTCGCCAGCGCCTGGAAATCCTTCGGTGTCGACGTCACGATCGTCGAGGCGCTGCCGCACCTGGTGCCCCTCGAGGACGAGGCCAACTCCAAGCTGCTCGAGCGCGCGTTCCGCCGCCGGGGCATCGGCTTCAAGCTCGGTGCCCGGTTCGAGAAGGTCGAGCACACCGACGAGGGCGTCCGGGTGACGCTGCAGGGCGGCGAGACGCTCGACGCCGAGCTGCTGCTCGTCGCGGTCGGCCGCGGTCCGGCATCGGCGAACCTCGGCTACGAAGAGGCCGGCATCGCCATGGATCGCGGGTTCGTCACCGTGGACCCGTACTGCCGCACCAGCGTCGACGGTGTGTACGCCGTGGGCGACCTGATCCCGACCCTGCAGCTGGCGCACGTCGGGTTCGCCGAGGGCATCATGGTGGCCGAGCAGATCGCCGGGCTGTCGGTGGTGCCCATCGATTACGCGGGGGTCCCGCGAATCACGTACTCCAGCCCCGAGGTCGCCTCCGTCGGTCTGACCGAGGCGCAGGCGGCGGAGAAGTACGGCGCGGACGGCATCAAGAGCGTGAACTACGACCTGTCCGGAAACGGCCGCAGCGCGATCCTCAACACCAAGGGGTCGGTCAAGCTGGTCGCGAAGGTCGACGGTCCGGTGCTCGGTGTGCACATCGTCGGCGACCGGGTCGGCGAGCTCATCGCGGAGGCGCAGCTCATCTACAACTGGGAGGCGCTGCCCAGCGAGGTCGCCCAGCTCATCCACCCGCACCCGACCCAGTCCGAGGCGATCGGCGAGGCTCACCTGCTGCTCGCCGGCAAGCCGCTGCACGTCCACGACTGACCCCTCGGCGGTACCTCCCTCCCGCTGGTGCACGGCCGGCGAGCAATGCGTTGACGAGAACAGAAGGAGCCTGAAACACATGCCGGTCTCAGTGACCATGCCGCGCCTCGGTGAGAGCGTGACCGAAGGAACCGTTACTCGCTGGCTCAAGAAAGAGGGCGACGAGGTTGCCGCGGACGAGCCCCTACTCGAGGTCTCGACCGACAAGGTCGACACCGAGGTGCCTTCGCCCGCGTCCGGCACCCTGACCTCGATCAAGGTGGCCGAGGACGAGACGGTCGAGGTCGGCGTGGAGCTGGCTGTGATCAGTGACGCCGGCGAGACGTCCGCAGCTTCCGGAGCGGGTTCATCGACGTCGGCTCCCGCCGAGACCCCGGAGCCTGCTGCCGAGCCAGCACCGGAGCCCGAGCCCGAGCCGGCTGCTGCCCCTGAACCGGCTTCCGCCGCACAGTCCGCGCCCGCTCCAGCGGCCGCCGCCCCTGCCGCCGCCCCCGCTGTTGCTGCAGCTGCCCCACCTGCCGCTGCCGCACCGGCGTCTGCGGCACCCGCCGCACCTGTCACGGCACCTGCGGGCGCGGACGACGACGAGGTTGCGGGCACGTACGTCACCCCCCTGGTGCGCAAGCTCGCCAGTGAGCACGGCGTCGACCTGAACTCGCTCACCGGCACCGGCGTGGGCGGCCGGATCCGGAAGTCCGACGTGCTGAGCGCAGCCAATGCCGCCGCGGAGCGTCAGGCGGAAGAGGCAGCACTGGCCGCACAGGCCAAGTCCGCATCCGCTGCTCCAACGGCCGGCTCTTCTCCTTCGGCTGGTTCTGCCCCTTCGGCGAGCTCTGGCCCGTCCGCTGGTTCTGCCACCGCACAGTCGGCGCCCGGCAGCGAGCTGCGTGGCCAGACGGTGAAGATGTCGCGGCTCCGCCAGGTGATCGCGGCCCGCATGGTGGAGTCGCTGCAGACCTCGGCCCAGCTCACCACCGTGGTCGAGGTCGACATCACCCGGATCGCGCGTCTGCGCGACGCCGCCAAGACGGGCTTCGAGAAGCGCGAGGGCGTCAAGCTCTCATTCCTGCCCTTCTTCGCCGTCGCCGCGGTCGAGGCGCTGAAGCAGCACCCGAACGTGAACTCCTCGGTGGACACCGAGGCCGGCACGGTCACCTACCACGAGGCCGAGCACCTCGGGATCGCTGTGGACACCGACCGCGGTCTGCTGGTGCCCGTCATCCACGATGCCGGTGACCTGAACCTCGGCGGAGTGGCGCGCAAGATCGCCGACCTGGCCGAGCGGACCCGTACCAACAAGGTGTCCCCGGACGAGCTCGGTGGCGGTACGTTCACGCTGACGAACACCGGCAGCCGCGGCGCGCTGTTCGACACGCCGATCATCAACCAGCCGCAGGTCGCGATCCTGGGAACGGGCGCCGTCGTGAAGCGTCCGGTCGTGGTGTCGGACGCCAACCTGGGCGAGGTCATCGCCATCCGCTCGATGGTCTACCTGGCGCTGTCCTATGACCACCGAATCGTCGACGGCGCCGACGCGGCACGCTTTCTCAGCACCATGAAGGCGCGGCTGGAAGCCGGTGCGTTCGAGCGTGCGCTCGGGCTTGCCTGACCTCGAAACGACTGACGAAAGCCGATCGGGCACCCGCGGCCGGTCGGCTTTCGCGCAACGTGGGCACCCGCCCGCGCTGACCATCGCAGGCGCAGTGCCCCGAAGGAGCCGATCATGAAGGTGCTCATCGCGGGAGCCTCCGGATTCCTCGGTCGCGCGCTGGTAGCGGACCTGCCCGGTTACGGTCACTCCATCACCACCCTCGTACGCCGGTCCCCGGCCGCGGCATCCGAGATCGAGTGGCACCCGGACCGCGGCGAGCTCGATCCGTCCGCCCTCAGCGGCGTGGACGCGGTCATCAGCCTGTCGGGTGCCGGGATCAGCGACAAGCGGTGGAACGCGGCCTACAAGCGCGAGCTCCTGGACAGCCGGGTGCAGCCGACCGCGACGATCGCCGCGACCCTGGCCAGCCTGCCGCAGGCGGACAGGCCCCGGGCCTTCCTCTCGTCCTCCGCCATCGGCTATTACGGCGAGCGGGGCGACCTGCCGCTGCCCGAGACGGCAGCCGCCGGCACCGGCTTTCTCGCCGAGCTCGTTCAGGAGTGGGAAGCGGCGACGACACCGGCCGTGGACGCCGGAGTCCGCGTCGCGACCCTGCGGACCGGCCTGGTGCTCAGTGCACACGGCGGTCTTCTCAAGCGGCTCGTCCCGCTGTTCAAGATCGGAGCCGGTGGCAAGCTCGGTTCCGGCAAGCAGTACCAGGCGTGGATCAGCCTGGCCGACGAGATCGGCGCGATCCGTCACGTCCTCGAGTCGGAATCGGTCACCGGGCCGGTCAATCTCGCGGGTCCGCAGCCGGTGCGCAACGAGGAGTTCAGCGCGGCGCTCGCCACAGTCCTGCATCGCCCAGCTCTGCTGCCCGGACCGGCCTTCGCGCTCCGGCTGGCGCTCGGAGAGTTCGCCGACGAGGGTGTGCTGGTGAGTCAGCGGGTCATCCCCGAGAAGCTGTCCCAGACCGGCTACCGGTTTCAGCACGAGGACGTGCACGCGGCGCTCGCCTGGGCTACGAAGAACTGACGCCCGTCGGCGGAGGATCTGCCAGTGCCGGTCATCGCGCCGGAGCGTCGGCACGCTCGGACACGATGCGGTAACCAGCACCTCCGCCCTCGATCACCAGGCGAAGTCCGACCGGCCCGGCCGCGCGAGTCCGCCCGTGGACCGAACCTCCGCACACCACTGACCCCGCTCCGAGACTGGCGGTCACGCTCACGTGGAGCGCGGTGGCCGATGTCGCGGTCGATGAACGGGAGGCGGACAGCACCCGGTAGCGCGTACGCAGCCCGGTCACACCGCAGCCGGGCGGGACCAGATCGGTGAGCTGCTGAGTGTCCTGTTCGAGCAGCCCCGGCACGCCATACACGTCGTTGAGCAGGTCTGGCCGGCGCAACTCGAACGCCTGGGACCGAGTCGCATCCAGCGCGGCCAGAATTCTCGCCGCCTCGGCCGGCGCGGCCACCAGCGCACGCGGCACAGGAGCGGTTGCCGCCCCAGCCCTCGCGGACGTCGTTGCTGGCGCGGACGCGACACTGCCCTCCACAGTCGCTGCGGAGCGCGGGGCGGGGATTCCCGACGGCGGCCGCCCCGCCGAGATGCTCGCCGGCCGCCGAGGCAGCGCGATGAGGGCTACGGCTACGGCCAGCAACACCGAGCCACCGATCACGACGGCTCCGAACCCGAGCCACCACGCCCTGCCCGCGAGTGCTGCCGGCAGCCACCGTGGGCCGTGACGCGGTGCCACGACGGGCGGGCGAACCTGTGGCCGGGACACGTGTGTCAGCTCGGCTTGTGGAGGCCCCGCCGTTATCCGCGGCGGACGCGAAAATATCGGTCGTCCGGCTACGCCCGCAGCCAGCGGGTCGGCTCCTCCCGGTCCGTCGGTGGCCGCACGGCCGGCAGCCGACGCTCCAGCACCCGACCGTGCGCCGACAGCTTCACGGGTGCCCGCGGCAGACCCGGACCCGCGACCCGCCAGCATGCTGGCCTGCCTGCCCTCGAGGGAGTGCCGCCCAACCCTGGGTACGACCCGGCCACCGGTCAGCATCACCGGCACCGGCCGCGTCGATGCACGAAGGTCCAGGGCGAACTCGGCGGCGGTGCCTCGCCGGTAAGGCTCTGGGTCCAGAGCCCGGATCACCACGGCGGCCAGGTCGGGCGGGCAGTGCTCAAGCCGGGCAGCCAGATTCGGTATCGACCCGCGGGCCGCGATGGCGAGAACATCGTCGACGCCGGTCGCTCCGCCGCTGTGCCACGGCCCGGTGCCGGTGAGGCAGTGCAGCGCGACCGCGCCCATCGAGAACACATCGCTGGCCGCGCCCGGCACGCCGCCGGCGGCGATGACCGGATCGAGGTAGGCCGGCGTGCCGATGACCTCGGCATCGCCCCCGACCATCCTGGCCACACCGAAGTCGGCCAGCTTCGGATGACCGGCCTCCGAGAACAGCACGTTGGCGGCGCTGACATCTCCGTGCAGCACTCCTTCGTGGTGAGCGTGCGCGAGTGCGGCGGCGATCGGACTGAGCGTTGACGCCACCTCGCCGGGACTGAGTCGATCTCGCCTGCCCAGCAATCCTGCGAGCGAGCCTGCGTTTGCCAGCTCCATCACCAGGATTACGGCCGCATCCATGGCAATGAACTCCCGAAGCTGGATGAGGCTCGGGTGGTCAAGGGCGGCCAGCACGGCGGCCTCGGCCCGCGCGGCGGTGACAATGCCGGCGTCTGCGGTGACTATCCGTTTCAGCGCCACCAGCTCACCGGAGCCGTTGGCGCGGGCGGACCACACTTCGCCGTGACTTCCCCGTCCCAGCAGCTGATTCACGCGGTAACCCGGCACCTTGAACGTCATGGCCCCACGCTAAAACGTTGCGGCGACACTCAGCGGAAGTTATCCACAGGCCAGCGGCCGTTGCTAGGGGGATCCGTGAGCCAGTTTGGACGGCCACCAGATGTTGCTGCCGATCTCTGAGGCCAATGCGGGGACCAGGATGCTGCGTACGACGATGGTGTCGAGCAGGACGCCGAATGCCACCGCGAATCCGATCTCGGCAAGAAAGACGAGGGGTAGCACACCAGCACGGCGAACGTCGCGGCCAGGACGATGCCCGCTGAGGTGATGACGCCACCGGTGACCGCGAGCCCGCGGCTGATGCCGGATCGAGTGCCGAACTCGCGGGTCTCCTCGCGGATCCGGGTCATCAGGAAGATGTTGTAGTCGATGCCCAGCGCGACCAGAAACACGAAGGCGTAGAGCGGGAAGGACTGGTCCGCGCCAGCGAAGTGGAAGAGGTGGCGGAAGGCGAACCCGCAGACGCCCAAGGTCGCCCCGAAAGACAGCACCACGGTGATGATCAGCAGCACCGGTGCGACGATGGCCCGCAACAGCAACGCGAGGACGAGAAAGATCACCAGCAGCACGATGGGGATGATCAGGTTGCGGTCGTGCACCGATGCGTTCTGCACGTCCAGAGTCGCGGCCGAGTTGCCGCCGACCCGAGCGTCCGCTCCGGGTAGCGCGTGCACGGTCTGGCGCAATCGAGTGACGGTCGCGTACGCCTGCGGCGAGTCGTAGGAGGCCGTCAGCTCCGCATTGACCACCGTTCGGCCGTCGATCGGCGTCACCTGCAGCGCGGCCGGTACGCACCCGCTACCGGGCCCTGCCTGGCCACCGACCGATCCACCGCCGCTCGGGTTCCCACCACCCGCCTTCGCCGCCGCGGCGAGCTTGGCGTAGTCGGGCTGCACGCACACCGCCCCGGGTGCGGTCGACACCCCCGGCACCTTGGACACTGCCGTGATCACGGCGTCCACAGATCCCGCCGCCGTCGTGATCACGGCCGGTGCTCCGGCGCCCCTGTCGAATTTCGCGTCATACAGCGCCTGTCCCTGCACGGCGGCGGGCTTGTTGGTGAAGGACTGGGTCTGGGTGAGGCCGTTGGTGGAGAGCGAACCGATACCCACCAGGCAGATCAGGAGCACCAAGGAGGCAGCCATCCACGCCGCGCGCCGCCGATTGCTGACCAGTGCCGCGATCCGTCCCCAGACGCCGTGACTCGCCAGGTCGAGGGTGTGGTCGACCCGCGGCTTGCGTGGCCAGAAGACCCAGCGCCCGGCGCAGGCCAACGCCACCGGCAGAAAGCTCATCATGACCAGCAGCGTGCAGGCGATGCCGATCGCGGCGACCGGTCCCAGGCTCTTGTTCGAGTTGAGCTCGGAGAAGCTGAGACACAGCAGCCCCAGAATGACCGTCACGCCCGAGGCGAGGATCGCCGGAGCGGATTCGCGCCAGGCCCGCACCATGGCGTCGAACCGGCTCGGGTACTGGTGCAGCTCTTCCCGGTAACGCGAGATGAGCAGCAGCGCGTAGTCCGTTCCGGCGCCCAGCACCAACACGGACAAGATGCCTTGGCTCTGCCCGGTGAGCGTCAGCACCTCATGTTCGGCCAGGAAGTAGATGACCATCGAGGACAACCCAAGGGCCAGCACGGCGGACACGATGGGAAAGATCCACAGCACCGGTGATCTGTACACGAACAGCAGGATCACCACCACGACCGCCAGCGCGGCGAACAGCAGCGTGCCCTCGATGCCACCGAAGGCGTCCAGCAGCGCGGACAGGATTCCGCCCGGACCCGCCGGATAGACCTCGAGACCCGCGGGCAGCTTGAGCTTCGCGCTCGCGACGACGCCCTTCTCCGCCGCGGACAGGGCGTCACCCTGCACCGGTGTGCCGTTGGCCTTCGCCACCAGGGGCACGTATACAGACGCCGCGGTGCCGTCAACTGAGAAGTCGGTGGGCGTGGTCGCGGTCCGGTCGACACCCGGCACGGTGGCAATGGCGCCTGCTGCGCTGGCAATTGCGGCACGGTCAGCGCTGGTCAGCCCGCTCGGACGGTGGAACACGATGAAACCGGGGATGTTCTCCACCGGAACGAATCTCGCCGATTCCGTGGCGACCTTCGTGGATTCCGCCGATCCAGGCAGGTACGAGGCGTTGTCGTTCTTCTGGACCTGGCTGAGCTTGGCTTGGTACGAGCCGCCGAAGCCGCCGGCCAGAAAGGCGAGGATCGCCACTGCCACCAGCGCGAACACCGGCAGTCCCCGGGGCAGCCGACCCGGCCGATCGGCGGAACCGGCTGGCTGGAACGTCTCGACGTGCGCCATCGCTTTTCTCCCTCGTCCGCTGGTGTCCACAGCCTTCACCAAGGCACCGACAGCTTTCACGGCCGCGCAGCGGAATGGAAGTGTCGTTGTCCCCGGTTAGGGTGATGCGGACTGAGAGAGGCACGGTGACGGCATGGCCGAACTGAAGACGATCAGAGCGGGGCTGCTCGACTACGAGCAGGCGTGGCAGTGGCAGCGCCAGTTGCACGCGCAGCGCGTGGCGGGCGAGATCGATGACACTGCCCTGCTGTTGGAACACCCCCCGGTCTACACAGCCGGACGACGGACCGAGCTCCATGAGCGGCCGTTCGACGGAACTCCGGTCGTCGATGTCGACCGCGGCGGCAAGATCACGTGGCACGGTCCGGGGCAGCTCGTCGGCTATCCGATCGTCGCGTTGCCGAACCCGGTGGACGTCGTCGCCTACGTGCGGCGAATGGAAGAGGTCCTGGTCGAGATCTGCGCCGAGCTGGGCGTTGCCGCCGGCCAGGTGCCAGGTCGCAGCGGCGTATGGCTGCCAGCCGATGCCTCCGGGCGCGAGCGGAAGATCGCGGCGATCGGCATTCGCGTCGCGCAGGGCGTGACGCTGCACGGCTTCGCGCTGAACTGCAATCCTGACCTGAGCTGGTTCGACCGCATCGTGCCCTGCGGCATCGCCGACGCGGGCGTGACGTCGCTCAGTAAAGAGCTTGGCCGGGAGGTCTCGGTGACCGATGTCCTTCCCGTCGTAGAGGCCCGGTTGCCCGGCCTCGTGTCCGCGTACGCTGCTATTCGTGACTGAGCAGCGCAGCGCCGTGCCGACCGAATCCAGCCTGTCAGGTCCGCCCCCCCACGCCGGACGCAAGCTACTGCGTATCGAAGCCCGCAACTCCGAGACGCCCATCGAGCGCAAGCCGCCGTGGATCAAGACCAGGGCTGTGATGGGCCCGCAGTACACCGAGCTGCGCCAGTTGGTGAAGAGCGGCGGCCTGCACACCGTCTGCCAAGAGGCCGGCTGCCCCAACATCTATGAGTGCTGGGAAGACCGCGAGGCTACCTTCCTGATCGGTGGGGAGCAGTGCACCCGGCGTTGTGACTTCTGCCAGATCGACACCGGCAAGCCTGCCGCTCTGGACACCGACGAGCCCCGGCGGGTCGCCGAGAGCGTCCGCACAATGGGTCTTCGGTACGCCACCATCACCGGCGTCGCCCGTGACGACCTTCCGGACGGCGGCGCCTGGCTGTACGCCGAGACGGTCCGCCAGATCCACGGACTGAACGAGGGCACCGGCGTCGAACTGCTGATCCCCGACTTCAACGCGGTCCCCGAGCAGCTGGCAGAGGTGTTCTCGTCCCGACCCGAGGTTCTGGCGCACAACGTCGAGACGGTTCCCCGGGTCTTCAAGCGGATCCGGCCGGCGTTCACGTATGAACGGTCGCTGCGGGTGATCTCTGAGGCGCGTGCCGTCGGTCTCGTAACGAAGTCCAACCTGATCCTGGGCATGGGCGAGGAGCGTGCCGAGATCTCTCAAGCGCTGCACGACCTGTACGACGCCGGGTGTGAGCTGATCACGATCACCCAATACCTGCGTCCCTCGCTGCGCCACCACCCGATCGATCGGTGGGTCAAGCCGGAGGAGTTCGTCGAACTGCGCGAAGAAGCTGAAGAAATCGGCTTTGCCGGCGTCATGAGCGGCCCCCTGGTGCGGTCTTCCTATCGGGCCGGCCGGCTCTACCAGCAGGCCGTGGACGCTCGCAAACTCACTCCAGCCAGTTGAGCTGCCGGTAGTGGCCGGCCGGCTCGATGTGGGCCGGAGCTACGCCCTGGCCGCGTCAGCAAGCGGGCACGGTCACCACGCGTTGCTTGGACGAGCCCGCTCTGAACTAGCGCCAGCGGAACGAGCGCCAGCGCCCGCACCAACCGTTACCGGCGGCGGGCGCTCACTACGGTCGCTCCGACGAGCGCGGACATCGCCGCGGCGAACGCCAGCACGACGAGCGCGACGTCCTTCTGGAATACGAAGACCGCCCCGTACCGCGGCGGTGGCTCGACGACGAGCCGGGTAGCGCCGGCCTGGGTGGCAGTAGGACTGGGTGTGGCGGTCGGAGCCGGAGTGCCCGGTGCGCGGCCGGCGATGACTCGGCTCGGCGAAGTCACCGGCTGCCCGGAACCGCCGGTGGGCGGGTCGGCGCGCGGCTGCGAGGGCACGCCGCCGATGACGACCGGACCGGAGCCGGTTTCCGTCCCACTCGACTCGCTGGTGGCCGGACGGCTCGGGTTTCCGCTGACCGCGCCCACCGACTGCGATGCCGAGGCGGACGGCCGCGGGGCAGATGGCCGCGGGGCGGAACCGCTGCCCGGCGTTGACGGCAGGGACCCGGACGTACCGGACGGCGCGGGCGCCGAAATAGACACCGACGCCGACGGCGCGGTCGGCTTGCTCGGCGGTGCGGTGGTGGGGGGTGCCGGCGGTGCGGTGGTGGGGGGTGCCGTGGTCGGAGGTGCTGGCTTGGTGGGCGGCGGGGTCGGCGTCTTCACCGGCGGAGCGGGTTGCGCCGCGCTACAGCTCAGCGAAATGTCGGTGGACGTCACCGCGCCGTCCACGCCGATCACCCGGACCTGATACGGGGTGGGCGTCGTGGCGGCGACCTGGCTGACAGTGGTCGATTGGGTGCTGGGCTTGTCGAAGGACAGCAGCGTGCCCACCGGATCGGCGAGCTGACCGTCCTCACGCACGAGCAGCACTGTGTAGTCGAGCTGCTGGTAACCGATCCGCTGGATCGAGGAGTCCACCTCGTTCGGGTTGTGCAGCGAGACGCTCACGTTGGCGAGCGAGCCGTCCGTACACGGTTTCTTGGCGACCTGGACCGACGGCTTGTCCAACCCGAAGTTGATCGGCGTCATGTTCCGGCAGGTCGAGTGCAACGGCAGGGTGACAATGTCGGGCTGATCGACCTGATGAATAAAGACGTGGTCCGCCTTGTCGATATCACCGGCCAGGCGGACCTTGGTCGTTCCATCGCCCACGGACACCAGGCTGGGGCCGCCTTCGAGGAACACTCCGGTAGCACCGGTGGACTCGGCACCCGCCAGTCCGACCTGGAGCACCAGCTCGCCCGATGACGATGACGAGCTGGACTGCAGGGCCACTTCGACGAAGCCGTCCTTGAGACCCTCGTCAGGACACCCGTACCGCACCGATGCCGTGATGGTCCCGTCGTTCCCGGACGAGGCCGCGGCGGAGCTGCCGGGGTGGGCCAGCAGAGACAGCGACGCCCCTAGTGCGGTCAGCAACACTGCTGCCGCAGCCCGTTCAGGATGCCGCCTTTTCACCGTTTACTGACCCCCGTCACCCACTTGAACTAACACTGAAATAACTGTAGCGCCTAATCCTTGACGCCGGTGAAACACGTCAGGAGAAACGCTTATCCTTGTCCCATGGCGCAAGCATCCGCAGCTGGAAAGTCTGGAAAGAACGGCAAGCCGAAGCTGAGCAGGGCCGACAAGAAGGCCGTCAGAGTCGCACGCAGGCAATCCCGGCGCGACACTTTCACCCAGATGCGTCAGGCGTTCACCATGACGCGCAAGAACGACGCGAAGCTCGTTCCGTACCTGGTACTGGCTTTCGTCGTCGTGGCGGCGGTCGTCTACGTCGCCCTGTTGTTCGCTTTCAGCAGCGTCTGGCTGCCGATCCTGCCCGCCATCCTGCTCGGGGTGCTGGCGGCGCTGTTCCTGTTCTCCCGCCGCGCCCAGTCCTCGGCGTACAGCCAGGCCGAGGGCCAGCCAGGTGCTGCCGCCTATGTGCTCGGCCAGCTCCGCGGCGACTGGCACAAGACCGACGCGGTCGCCGGCACCACCCAACTCGACGCGGTGCACCGCCTGCTCGGCCGGCCCGGCGTCGTGCTCATCGGCGAGGGTGCCCCGCACCGCGTGAAGCCACTGCTCGCCCAGGAGAAGAAGCGGGTTGCCCGACTTGCCGGTGACGCGCCCATCTATGACATCGTCATCGGCCGCGGCGAGGGCGAGGTGCCGCTCGGCAAGTTGAATACGCACCTGATGAAGCTCCCCCGCAACCTGTCCAAGGAGCAGGTTGTGGCGCTCGACCGGCGGCTGTCCGCCCTGGGCGCCCAGCGCACACCGCTCCCCCGGGGCCCGATGCCCGCCGGGGTGAAGATGCGCAGCGTCCAGCGCGCCGCCCGTCGGCGGGGATAGCCGGCAATGGCCACCCCCGGAGCGCCTGTCCGCCAGCGTTATCGAGGCGAGCGGATCGGCCTGCCGAGCTCTGGACCAGGGTCGCTGGCCCCGTTCGGACGGCGCGCCCTGGCCTTCGTCATCGACGTGGCGCTCTCCGCCGCGGTGGCGAGCCTGTTCGTCAGCCGGAACGATCTTCCGGGTCTGGCCTCGCACCTTCCCGGCCAGTGGAGCCTCATCCCGCTGTTTCTCGAGTACGTCCTGGGCCTGCTGCTGCTCGGCCGGTCGGTCGGCATGTGGCTGACCGGGCTGCGGGTGATCCGGGTCGATGCGCACGAGGCGGTCGGGCCACTGCGGGCGGCCGTTCGGACGGCGTTGCTGCTGTTCCTCGTTCCTGCGCTGGTTGCCGACGCCGACTTCCGGGGCCTGCACGACCGGCTGACGGACACCGCGGTGATCGTGCACTGAGTCGGTGATCGTCCACTGAGCAGGCTCCTCAGCGGTCTGCGTAACGTCGATGAAACGTTCGAGACACCGGGCAGCAACCCTCTCGTCCTAGCTTTGGCGTCATCTCATGGGCTCCCACCCAGCCGACTAATGTGGTCCCACCCACCTCGACTCACGCGGCTTCCACCCACCCGCCGAAGCACAGACAGAAGGATCGCCGATGTTCAACAGCTCCGACGAAGTCCTCAACTACATCAAGAACGAGGGTGTCGAGTTCGTCGACATCCGGTTCACCGATCTGCCTGGTGTCCAGCAGCACTTCAACGTCCCGGCCTCGAACTTCAACGAGAGCTCCTTCACCGACGGCCAGATGTTCGACGGCTCCTCGATCCGGGGCTTCGCCGCGATCCACAAGTCGGACCTGAAGCTGATCCCGGACCCGGCGACGGCTTACCTCGACCCGTTCCGCAAGGCCAAGACCCTCAACATCAACCACTCCATCGTCGAGCCTCGGACGGGTGAGCCGTACGGTCGCGATCCCCGCCAGGTCGCCTCGAAGGCTGAGGAGTACCTCGCCTCGACCGGCATCGCCGATACCGCCTACTTCGGTCCCGAAGCCGAGTTCTACATCTTCGACGACGTCCGGTACGAGTCCAAGATCAACGGCTCGTCCTACTCCGTCGACTCCGTCGAAGGCTCCTGGAACACCGGCCGCGCCGAAGAGGGCGGCAACCTGGGCTACAAGACCCGCGTCAAGGGCGGCTACTTCCCGGTGTCGCCGTATGACCACCAGGCCGACATCCGCGACGAGATGAGCACCGAGCTCATGAACGTCGGCCTTGAGCTCGAGCGGGCCCACCACGAGGTCGGCACCGCGGGCCAGGCCGAGATCAACTACAAGTTCAACACCCTGACCCACGCCGCCGACCAGGTACTGCTGTTCAAGTACATCGTGAAGAACGTGGCGTGGCGCAACGGCAAGACCGCGACGTTCATGCCGAAGCCGCTGTTCGGCGACAACGGCTCGGGCATGCACTGCCACCAGTCGCTGTGGAAGGACGGCGAGCCGCTGTTCTACGACGAGACCGGGTACGCCGGCCTGTCCGACATTGCGCGTTACTACATCGGCGGCCTGCTGCACCACGCCCCGTCGCTGCTGGCCTTCACCAACCCGACCGTGAACTCCTACCACCGGCTGGTGCCGGGCTACGAGGCTCCGGTCAACCTCGTCTACAGCGCGGGCAACCGTTCGGCCTGCATCCGGGTGCCCATCACCGGTAGCAACCCGAAGGCCAAGCGCATCGAGTTCCGGGTGCCCGACCCGTCGGCGAACCCGTACCTCGGCTTCTCGGCCATGCTCATGGCCGGTCTGGACGGCATCCGCAACAAGATCGAGCCGGCCGACCCGATCGACAAGGACCTCTACGAGCTGCCGCCGGACGAGGCCGCGGCGATTCCGCAGGTGCCGGGCTCCCTCGGTGAGGTGCTGAACCACCTCGAGGCCGACAACGAGTACCTGCAGGAGGGCGGCGTCTTCACCTCCGACCTCATCGAGAGCTGGATCGACTACAAGCGCAACAACGAGATCGACCCGGTCCGGCTGCGCCCGCACCCGTACGAGTTCGAGTTGTACTACGACATCTGAGATCTCGTGACTCCAAAACAGCCCCTGACCTGCGGTTTTGCAAGGTCGGGTGCCGTTTTCGTCGGCGCAGATCCGGCCAAATTCCGCAGGGATTCCGCAGGGATTCGGGCTAAGGGCTCAGAACTCTCAGATGACGTTCAACTCGATATCCATCGTCGTCCACTCAGCGACCTGCGCTAGCGCCCGGCGTTCGGGTTCACCAAACCTGCTGTCCCATGAGGTCGAGGCGCGCCCATCCCACGAAACCTCGGATCGTCGTGGCTACGTCGGACTCGCCAACGTCCTCGGCGCACGCTCGCAGCATTCAAAGCCGCTTGAACCTCTCGACCGTTTCCAGGCCCATCGTCTCGATTGCCTGAGTGGCGGCCCATTTCTGTACGACCTGCGTGGTCAGCCAGTTCGTGCCCTCGGCCGTCCGCCAACCAGCTGGACGCGCATGAGCGCAACCTGCCACTAATCAGCGACGACACTTGGAGCGTATCTCCCGAAGAGATACGCTCCAAGCATGAAGTCCACTGAAGCGCTGCGCATCCTCGCGGAGCTGACGTCGTTCCAGTGGGGCATGGCGACGTCGGCTCAAGCCAGCATGCACGGAATCACTCGCCTGGACCTGTCCCGACTCGCCGAAGCCGGGCATCTGACCCGCCTCGCTCACGGCGTCTACATGGACGCTGGCACCCCTGGTGACGAGTTCGATGATCTGCGCGCCGCATGGCTGAGCACCGAACCCAAGCGGCTCGCCGAAGAGCGCATCCGCGACCTGGCTGGCGGCGTCGTCGTCGCTGGCGAGTCCGCCACTCGACTCCACAAGATCGGTAACTTCCTCGCCTCCCGCCACGACTTCGTCTCCCCCACGCGTCGCCAGAGTCAGCGCCGGGAGATCCGCTACCGACAGCGCGCCCTCGACCCACGCGACGTCGCCCTCGTCGAGGGGATGCCGACGATGACGATCGAGCGCACACTCGCCGATCTGGTCGAGGACCTCAACGATCGGAGCCTCGTCGCCGACGCCCTGCGGGACGCTTCACACAAGCGCATCCTCGACCTCGATCGGCTCCGGAATCTGCTCGCACCGCTCGCAGAGCGCAACGGCTTCCGCAAGGGCGACGGTGTGGCACTCCTGAATCGGCTCATCGAGATCGCTGGCATCGACGTCGACTCCCTTGCGCGCCTTCTCGCCAGGTCGCCGTCATACGGAACGCTCGCCCAGATCGCACGTCAGGTGGCCAACATTGGCTGAGGTGGAGCCTATCCGACCGCCGCCGGCGTTGAAGCCGCGATCAAGGACGCTGCCAAGAAGGCTGCCGACGCCGACCCGTCGCTGAGCATCAACGAGCGGATCCGGCTGGAGTACTTCAACCGCTTCCTCAGCCGCGTGTTCTCCGAAGGCGCCGACTCAAAGTGGCTGCTCAAGGGCGGCACCGGCATGCTGGCGCGGCTGCCGTCAACGCGCACGACACTCGACATCGACCTCTACCGAGACGGCTTCACGCTCGACCAGGCGATCGCCGATTTGCGACGGCTCGCCGACACAGACCTTGGCAGCTTCGAGGCCTTCATCGGCCCACGGAACAAGGGATCGCTCAACGTGGACCTGGCGGTCGGTGCAGGACTCACTGCCCCGGTGGTCTGCGCGACCATGCAGACCTACCACGAGCGCCCGTCGAGCCGCGAAAAGGACCTCGTTGACCTCGTCGTCCTCGCCGTCACTCAGAACGTCGACGGCACTGCTCTCGGGATCGCCATCTCCACCGAGGCGCGTCGCCGCCTGATGGAGCCCTTCGATCACTTCGCCGTTCCGAGCGACTGGGGACGTCGATACGCGAAGCTAGCCAAGCCCGTTCCCTACTGCGCCGCCTACTCCACGGTCGACCTCGCACGCGACCTCGTCACGCGCTTCATCGACCCATCGCTCGACGGCGGAGCCGCTGGCAAGACATGGACTCCCGAGACGCGGTCCTGGTCTGACTCTGAACGCGCCGCCGCGCCGGGATTCGAAGTCCCGGCGCGGCGGTGCCTGCGTCGCGATGAGGCGAGTTGACGGGCTAGGACCGCGGGTTGAGCCACGCGTCCTTGCCTGCCACCCCGAAAGCGGCTATGGCGGTGGGGTCGTTGTCCAGAGCTCCCCAGCTACCGCTGGAGAAGTAGCCGAGTGAAACCAAGGCGGGGAAGTTCCGGGCTTGGCTCGGGATGGCCTTCAACCAGTCCGCCCGGCGGGGATCGGCGATGCAGCCGTACTCAGCCAGGCCGAGGGGCAGTCGCTTGGCGCTCGTGTCGACCCGGTCGAGGACCCCGCCCCGGATGGCGTTGTAGAACGGCGCGACGATCTGGCTGAAGCTACGCCAGCTGCTCGCGCTGTGGTTGTAGGGATCCCACATGATGACGTCGACGTAGCCGGCGCCGGGCCAGAGCTGCTCCAGGGACCAGGTCTTGCTGGCGTCGGTCGCGTACCAGCCCGAGACCGTCCAGGCCCACGTCACGTTCGTGACACCCCGAGCGCGGAACCGGTCCACGATGTGGCGGTAGGCCGCTGCGAACTCGGGTCGGGTACCAGCCGCCGCCCGGAGCTTTGCGGTGCCGCCGACGTCGGGGCGGTCGTCCATCTCGGGGTCGATGTCGACGATGAACTTGTACGGGGCGGCCTTGACCTTGGCCGCCACCGCGTCGAGGTAGCGGTCGAGCGAGCCGTTGATGACCTGTGGGTAGGTCCACGTCTTCATGCTGTTGCCAAGGCGATCGGTCGAGGACCCCGCCGGTGCCGGCTGCAAGGCCGAGTCGTAGCCACCGCCGTAGGACGCGAGCTCCCAGCCGACGTGCACGGTCCGGCCCTCGGCAGCCTCCGCGAGCATCGCGGACGTCGGCCACATGTTGTTGGTGGCGTTGAAGTCCTTGTAATGGTGGATCAGGTCGAACTTGCGTCCGATCTTGCTCTCCATGGGGCGGGGGTCCCCGCCGCCTGATTGGTAGTAGCCGAACAGCGCGCCGGTGCCCTGCGCCGGCAGCACCCCGGAACTCGTGGTGCTGGGAGGCGGAACTGTCACCGTGAGCGGCACGACGCTGACGTCGTCGACAAGGAAGGACTGGCCGGGGTCAAGGCCCCAGACGAGCGCGTTCACGTCGATGCTGGCCCCGGTGCGGGTGGCCACCAGGTCCACCGTGATCTGGTGCCAGGCGGTGTCGGCGGCCCAGTATTCGCCCTGCTTGCTCGATGCCAGCGCGTTGTTGTCGCCGAACTCGAGCAGGCGCAGCACCAGGGAGGTGTTGGGCTGGGCCGCGCGCAGCCAGGCCGTCGCCCGGTAGGTCTGACCCGCGGTCGTGCTGGGAACGCTGTTCGGCGCGTCGTTCAGGACCGTAGTGGCCGCGGTGGCCGACGTGTTGGACACCCGAGCGGCGTAGCTGCCGGTGTGCCCGCCCGAGACCCGCGAGAGTGCTGCGGGGGCTGAACCGTCGTCCTTCGGAGTGGCGAGCCAGCCGCTGGTGCCTGTCTCGAACGTCCCGTTCTGGACATCCTCGACTGCCGAGGCAGTCTGCGCCAGGACGACGACACTGCTGGCGATTACGGCGGTCAGGGAGGTCAGCACGGCCAGGCCCCGACTAAGGCCCTGGCGCGAGCCTGCCGCGGGCGACGCGGGCCGGCCGGCGTGCCGGTGGGTGCCTCGATCAGCCCGGTGCGCGGGCCTGTGCACTGCTGCCGTTGGGGCATGACAAAGCAAGGGGAATCCTCTCCTCACGCCTGCGGGGTGAGCTGTCGGGTTCGGGCGGGAGGTGCCTGGCCGCAATTCCGCGGCTTCACCCCTAGGTCGCGCGAGCGACCGTCACATTGGTTCCCCCGCTCCTGCCGAGCGATTGGCGAAAGAATGGTCACGAGCGGGGCAGGACTCGGCGAGCCGCACGGACAGCGCGCCCTTCGGGCGCGGGTTCCCAAACCCTAGGGGTTCCAGTTGCGGGACGGCAAGGGCCCGACCGGCCAACTGATACAGAAGGCGAGATACTGACACCGAGCGAACTCGCACCGACTGAGGTCACCTCGGGGGTTGCCGCCGTGACCGGTGAGCACGGAGCGCGCCGCATTCCGCGCTTAGAAACCTCCCGTACCGTCTGGAGTTCGATGGCCGTCCCGACACCGGGCCGGCCGCTGCCGTTCGGAGGTTGTCGCGTGGTGCTCAGAGAGGCCGGCGCGCGTCCCGCTGAAGCGTCGAGACCGGCGCCTGAGCCACGTCACGTCACCGGCTGGCGCGAGAGTTTCGCGTCCCTGTGTGGACGCGTCATCGTGCTCGGCGGCTTCTGGTCCCTGGTCAGCCTGATCCTGCGGCCGGTCCGCTGGGTCCGCCGGCTCGACGACGTGTTCGGCCTCGTCAACCTGCCGGTCGGCCCCAGCCTCTTCTCCGTGGTGCTGCTCTTCGTGGTCGGTGGCGCCGTCCGGCGACGGATCCGGGTATCGCTCTGGCTGCTGCTCGCGTTCCAGGCGCTCGCCGGCCTGTACCTGCTGGCGGTGCTCGGCCAGATCGTCCTCAATCGCAACGACTCCGGTGACATCAGCGTCTCCGACGCCGTGGAACTGGCTCTCAACGCCGGCCTGACGATTGCGCTGGTGGTGCTGCTGTACCGCAGCCGGGAAGCGTTCTCGTCCAGGCTGGAGCCGGGCGCGCGCTGGCGGGCATTGGCCGTCCTCGTCGGCGGCCTGGCCCTCTCGCTCACCGCCTCGCTGGCGTTCACGCTGGCGTTGCCCGGCCACCTTCGCGGGCTGCCGCACAAGCTCGAGTGGGCGGTCCGGGTTCCGTTCGGCGTCGAGCCGTCCACCACCGAGGTCGGCTGGCACGGCGAGCACGGACATCACTGGATCGCGGCGCTGGCCGGCCTGGTGTCGGCCGCGGCGCTGATGAGCGCCGCACTGGTCTTCCTGCGGTCCGCCCGGGCCAAGACCTACCTCACCGCGCAGGACGAGCTGGACCTGCGAGGGCTGCTGCTGCACGCCGGTGACCGGGATTCCCTGGGCTACTTCGCGACCCGCCACGACAAGTCGGTGATCTTCGCTCCCGGGCACACCGCGGCCGTCACCTACCGGGTGCTGGCCAACGTCAGCCTGGCCAGCGCCGATCCGGTCGGGCCGCCGGCGGCCTGGCCGGCGGCCATCTCGGCCTGGCTGTCCGAGGCTCGCTCGTTCGGCTGGTTTCCCGCCGTCCTGTCCGCCAGCGAGGACGGCGCCAAGGCCTACGTCGCCGCGGGCCTGAAGGCGTTGCCGATCGGGGACGAGGCGATCATCGAGGTGGACACCTTCACCCTCGAGGGCCCCACCATGCAACCGGTCCGGCGGGCCGTCCACCGGGTGCAGCGCGCCGGCTACACGATCACGGTGCACCGGCATGCCGACCTGAGTCCGGACCAGCTGGCCGAGATCGAGCGCCGGGCCGAGGACTGGCGTGGTGACGACACCGAGCGCGGCTTCTCGATGGCGCTCGGCCGGCTGGGTGCCGCCGCCGACAGCGACTGCGTGGCGGTGCTCGCCCACGACTGCGAGGGACAGCTGCGCGGCATGCTGTCGATGGTTCCCTGGGGTCGCCGGGGGCTGTCGCTGGACCTGATGCGCCGGGACCGGACGTCGGAGAACGGCCTGGTCGAGGCCATGGTCGCCAGCCTGGTGAGCGCGGCTCGCGACGACCTCGGTGTGCGGTTCATCTCGCTCAACTTCGCAATGTTCCGGGGCGTCTTCAGCGCCGCCGAGCGGGTCGGCGCCGGTCCCGTCGTCCGGCTGACCAGCCGGGTGCTGACGTTCGCGTCCCGGTTCTGGCAGATCGAGAGCCTGTACCGCTCCAACGCCCGCTACCTGCCCCGCTGGACGCCGCGCTATCTGTGTTACGACTCGTCCCTGACCCTCACCCGGGTCGCCCTGGCCGCAGGCATCGCCGAGGGCTTCTTGCCCGCGCTCGGCGGCAGCCGCGAACGCGACCGCGACGGCGACGTGCTGTACGACGGCGCCACCCTGCCGTTCGCCGAGGCAGTGGCACGCCAGCGGCTGTCCACCCGCAACGGCGCCCGGCCGCTCCGGCGGCTGAGCCAGCAACAGCGAGTCCGCCACGCCAAGCTGCAGCGGCTGCGGGACGCCGGCCGTGACCCCTATCCGGTCTCGGTCCCGCGCAGCTGCGAGGTGGCGGAGCTGGTCCGGTGCTTCGCGGACCTGGCCCCGGACACCGCGACCGGCCACCGGGCCTCGGTGGTGGGGCGGGTACGGGCGCTGCGCGACTTCGGCGGCCTGACATTCGCGACGCTGCAGGACGGCGACGCCGGCATCCAGGCGATGGTCAGCACCAGCGCGCTCGGCGAAAAGGAGCACCGGCTGCTGCGGACCGCGCTGGACCTGGGCGACTACCTCAGCGTGACGGGCGAGGTGGTGACCTCACGCCGCGGCGAGCTCTCGGTGCTGGTCGACAGCTGGCAGCTCGCGGCGAAGTGCCTGCGCCCGCTGCCGGATGCCCGCGCCGGCTTCGCCGACCCGGATGCCCGGGTGCGGCGACGCCACGTCGACCTCATCGTCAACCCCGAGGCGATGGACATGCTGGTCAAGCGCAGCGCCGCCGTCCGAGAGGTTCGCCGGGCCTTCGATCGGCGCGGTTACCTCGAGGTCGAGACGCCGATGCTGCAGTCCATCCACGGCGGCGCGAATGCCCGGCCGTTCGTCACCCACATCAACGCCTACGACGCGACGCTGTACCTGCGGATCGCACCGGAGCTGTACCTCAAGCGGCTCTGCGTCGGTGGTATGCGGCGGGTGTTCGAGCTGAACCGGAACTTCCGCAACGAGGGCGCCGACGCCACCCACAATCCGGAATTCACGTCGATCGAGGCGTACCAGGCCTACGCCGATTACCTGGACATGCGTGAGCTGACCCGGGAGCTGATCCTGGAGGTGGCCACCGCGGTGCACGGGCGTCCGATGGCGCGCCGACCTCGTCCCGGCAGCGGTTACGACGAGATCGACCTGTCCGGACCGTGGCGTTCGGTGACGGTGCACGAGGCGGTGTCCCAGGCGTGCGGGACACCGGTGAGCATCGACACCGGCTTCGAGGAGCTCAGCGCGCTGTGCCGAACCCATGGCGTCAGCCGTCCGGCCGAGGCGACGCAGGGGCTGCTGGTCACCGCGCTGTACGAGGCGCTGGTGGAGAAGCAGACCACCGAACCGACGTTCTACCTGGACTTTCCGATCGAGACGTCGCCCCTGACCCGCGCGCACCGCAGCGACCCCCGGCTGTCCGAGCGGTGGGACCTGGTCGCGTTCGGTGCGGAGATCGGCACCGCGTACTCAGAGCTGATCGATCCGGTGGACCAGCGCCAGCGGCTCACCGACCAGTCACTGCGAGCCGCCGACGGCGATCCCGAGGCCATGCAGGTGGACGAGGCATTCCTGTCGGCGCTGGAGTACGCGATGCCGCCGACCGGAGGTCTCGGCATCGGCGTCGACCGGTTGGTCATGATGCTGGCGGGCGCGTCCATCCGGCAGACCCTGGCATTCCCCTTCGTCCGTCCCGGGGCGCGCTGAGCCCGCACTTCCGCCAGCGTCGTCCCGGGCGCGCTGAGGCCGCACGGTCAGTTGATTGCACGGTCAGTTGATTGCACGGTCAATTGATGCACGAAGACGCGCTGTACGCCTTGGCCGGTGACGGGGCACTCGTCGTGGGCGCGGGCGTCGAGGCTCCGGACGAGGCGGCCGTCCCTGGCGCCCTGACCGGCAGCCGATCCACGCCGAGCAGGATGGTGACCGCGCGGACCCGCGAGGACACCGCCACCCCGGCGCCCGGCAGGCTGGCCGCCACCGTCTTGGCCTGGCTCTCCATTCCCGCCGGGTACTGGATCGTGGTGGTCGTCGTCTTGGCGCCATTGCCCGCGTGGCCAGCTCTGAAGCCCAGCCGCTGGAGCGCCGCGACGGTGGTGGGGCCGGCCGATGCGACCCCGCTGCCGTTGACGACACGCACCGAGACCATGGCGGGCTCGACCGTCGCCGCCTTCTCGTAGTTGGTCGGTCGGCCGATCACCTTCGCGACGAAACCAGGGATCGCCGCCATGTTCACGGCGACGATCGAGACCTCGGCGCCGTGCACATAGATGGTAGGAGTGCCGAGCGTGGGAATGGTGGCGAACGTGACGTTGCCGGCGCTCAGGCCCTGCACCTGGCTCGCGAACTTGCCCAGGTCCAGGCCCGGGTCCTTGGTGATCGAGGAGCTGACCGCCCGCAGCAGCTTCTGGATCTTGAACAGCGACCCACCGGACGTCAGCTTGCGGAACTCGGTCGACAGGAAGTACTGCTGGCGCACCTCGCGATCCAGGTCGCCCCGCGGCAGGTTGTGCCGCTGCCGGACGAAGGACAGTGCCTGGCTGGCGTTGAGGGTGGACCGGCCGGCCGGCAGATCCGTTCCGGAGTACGGGTCCTTCGCCGGCTGGTTCAGGCAGACCTGGATGGGACCCAGGACGGAGGCGATCCGGTAGAAGCCGAGCATTGACACCGCGACGTAGTGGTCGATCGTCAGGCCCGTCAGGTTCTGGATGACGGTGATCAGCAGCCGGGCCCCGCCGGACGCGCCGCCCTTCTCGGAGCCGAGGCTGTAGGCGGCGTTGAGCTTGTTCATGCCGTACCCCGGAACGTTGACCCAGGAATCCCGGGGAAACGAGATGCCGGTCGCCCGGGACCCGTCTGCGGGGACGTGCAGCACCATCATGGTGTCGGTGTTGATGCCGCCGCCGTCCGTGGTGGTGCTCAGCGCCGCCAACTCCGACGGGGTCGCGCCGGTGCGGTCGTCATTGCCGACGAGCAGGATGTTCTGGTCCTCGCCGTCCATGTCGGCCTGGCGCGGAGCGCCCGCAACCGCCTTCGAGAACGGGTCGACGGTGTGCACGTCGGACAGGAAGTTCTGGTACGTCACCCACGCATAGCCACTGCCGAGCAGCACCGCAAGGGACAGCAGGGCTGCGATCAGCCGCACGCCGATTCCGAACCCGCGCCGCAGCCGGCCACGCCCGTGTGGCAGCGCTGCGGGCAACGGCAGCCGGGCGTCGCCGTCTGAGGACGTTGATCGGTGCTCACCCATCCTTCGAGAGTAGGCAGCCTGGCTGACAGTTCCGGCCACGCGGAGCTTTCCGAGCCGCTACGGGGCCAGTTTCACAGCCGATCGACGGCCTTCTCTCAGGGTGGGCCTCCCGGTCCCGGTGGGCAGGTCTAGGACGTGCGGCGGCGCAGCGACGTGGCGAGGGCGGCACCACCCAGCAGTACACCGATGATGCCGAGCACGATGCCCGCCGTCGCGGCACCCTTGCTCGCCGGACGGGAAGCCGTACCGGAGCTCGTATCAGCCACGGCCGCACCGATTCCAGCCGGGCCAGGGGCGGCAGACGCAGACCCAGCAGCTTGCGCCGCACCCAAGGTCAGGACCGGCGCCGGGTGCTCCGGCTCCGCTGTGCTGCCCGGCGCGGCCACGTCGATCCACGAGGTGGTCTTGCCGTCGCTGTAGGTCTGCACAACCTTGAAGATCAGCGTTCCGGCGTCCGGTAGTTGCCCGGCGATCACGACGAACTGATCGAACTGGCCGGGCTTGATGCCCGTCCCGGCCGAGTCGGCCTTCCAGTCGATCTCGGACACGGCCTGGGTGATCTCGCCGTCATCGGTCTTGATCGGGGTGCTGAGCTTGCTCTGCTTCGTCGTGGACGTCCAGCCTGGATGCGGCTGCACCAGCACGGAGGCGATAGGCGTGTCGATCGGCAACCGGAGCTTCAGTCCGACCGTGCTGGCCGCGTCGCTCTCGTCCGGCACCCGGAAGGTGATCAGGGTGTCGCCGCCACCCGAGATCGCCCCAGGGGCGGACACGGTCACGTGCGCGGACGCCACCCCTGTCCCTGCCACCAGCATCCCGAGCGTCACGACGGAGAGGGTGGCGCTGCTGGCAACGGTTCTGCGGCTCATCGGCAGGGTCCTTCACTGGGTGCGGGGTCATCGCGGGCCGATCGAAACCCGCTGTCCACTGAGTCGCCGTGCTGGTCCTGATGGTTCCAGACAGTCGGCAAACGTGATGCGCACTACTCCGCACAGCCGGACGAACTTGACACCGCCTCCGCCTGAACACCGCCTGAGAGGTACCACCCGGTAAGGGTGCCGTCGAGGCGGATCGAGGTGAGAGACTGGGCCGGTGAGGGCAACGAGAGCCACTGATCCCGGCTCCACCGTGGCCGGGCCGGCGCAGCGCGAGCGCAGGTTCAGCGGGCTCTTTCCCGACGGCATGCTGCAGCACCGGCCGCCGCGCTGGTGGCAAGAGGCCGTCATCATCGGTGTCTGCTACTGGCTGTACGGCCGGGTACGCAACCTGGTGCCGGAGCAGGCAAGCATCGCGATGCGGCACGGCCGCGGGGTGCAACATCTGCAGGACGCGCTACACCTGAACTTCGAGCGGTCCATCAACAGGTTCGTGGCCGGCCATGAGCCGATCGCCCAGGTTCTGAACTATTATTACGCGACGTTGCACTTCGTCGTCACGATCGGCTGCCTGATCTGGCTGTTCCGTGCGCATCCGCGGGTTTACCGGGGCGCCCGGACCGTGCTGTCGGTGACGTCGCTGCTCGCGCTGGCCGGCTTCTACCTCTATCCGCTGGCGCCACCTCGCCTGCTACCCCAGTACGGCTATATCGACACAGTGCTGAAGTTCCACACCTGGGGCTCGCTGGCCGATCCCAAGGTCGCCGAGCATTCGAACCAGTTCGCCGCGATGCCCAGCCTGCACATCGGATGGGCGCTCTGGTGCGGAGTGTCGATCTTCCTGTGCGCCCGCCGGACCTGGGTACGCACTCTCGGCGTGCTCTACCCGCTGTGCACGCTGTTGGTGATCATCGGCACGGCGAACCACTTCCTGATCGACGCGGTTGCGGGGCTGGTCGTGTTCCTGGCCGGCGCGTTGATCCAGTTCGTGTTGTCCGGGCGCAGCGCCTTCACCCTGGCCCCGCACAGGCTGGGGCGCGGCGACCCCAGCAGGACCGACAACGACGCGAGCAATACCGACAACACAGCCGCCGACCGCCGAGGCACCGATACGACGAACGCCCCGCGGCCGGAACCAGCCGGCAACCGCTGACTCCGGTCAGGCTGATCAGGGCGTCGCGTCGTAGAAGATCGACTCGACTACCTTGCGGGCACGCCTGGTGGCTCGCCGGTAGTCATCGATCAGCTGACCCGCCTGGAAGCCGGGACGGTACCCGAGCACCCGCCCGACCCCCTCCAGAAGCCGTCCGGGCTTGGGCAGCTGGTCATCGGCCTTGTCCCGCACCAGCATGATGGCGTTGCGGGCGCGGCTGGCGAAACGCCAGGCAGCCTCCAGTGCCGCGGCGTCATCCTCGGCAAGCTTGCCCGCGTCCACGGCCGCCAGCAGCGCCGGCAGGGTGGACGTCGACCGTAGCCCGGGCACCTCGTCGGCGAAGCGCAGTTGCAGCAGCTGCACCGTCCACTCGACATCGGCCAGGCCGCCTCGTCCCAGCTTGGTGTGGGTGTGTGGGTCCGCGCCGCGGGGCAGCCGCTCGGCGTCCACCCGGCCCTTGATGCGCCGGATCTCGAGCACCCCGGCATCGTCCAACCCGCCCCGGGGGTAACGCAGGCCGTCGATCAACCGGATGAACCGCTCCCCGAGCTCGGGATCGCCGACGCAGAACCGGGCCCGCAGCAACGCCTGCGCCTCCCAGACCGACGACCACCGCGTGTAGTACTCGGCATAGGACTTCAGCGATCGCACCAGCGGCCCGTCACGGCCCTCCGGACGCAGGTCGGCGTCCAGCAGCAGCGGCGGATCGGTCGAGGGAGCGGCCAGAATGCCCCGCAGCCGCTCGGCGACCAGGCGCGCGTGCCGCGCGGTCCGCTCGCCGCCGTGCGTGGCAAGCTCAGAGCCGGCGCTGCCGGTGACGCCGCTGTCGAAGACGTACAGCACGTCGGCGTCGGAGCCGTAGCCGATCTCCTGGCCGCCCAGCCGGCCCATGGCGATCACCGCGAACCGCAGTTCGACCTCGGTAGCCCCCAGCTCGGCGGCCGCGATCCGGCGCGCCGTCCCCAGCGCAGCGGCCAGCGTCGCGTCGGCCAATTCGGTCAGCGCGGTGCGGACCTCGCTGTCGGTGAGCGCTCCGAGCAGATCCGCAAAGGCGATGCGCAGCAGTTCCGCCCGGCGCAGGCTCCTGATCGCGTGCGCGGCCTGAGCGGGATCGGTCTGGCGACGAGCGGCCGTACTCATCACGACCTCGAGCTCCGCCCGGCGGCGCGGCCGTAGCTGCTCATCGCCGGACAGCAGCTGCAGCGCCTCGGGTGAGCGCACCAGCAGGTTGGCCACATACCGGGACGTGCCCAGGACGTAGGCCAACCTGGTCGCCACGGCACCCTCGTCACGCAGCAGCCGCAGGAACCACGGGCTCTCGCCGAGCGCGTCGGACACCTGGCGGTACGCCAGCAGGCCAGCGTTGGGGTCCGGCGCGTCGGCCAGCTCGGACAGGATCACCGGCAGCAACGCGCGCTGCAACGCCGCCCGCCGGGACAGCCCCGAGGTCAGCGCCTGGATGTGGCGCAGCGCACCGGTCGGGTCGGTATAGCCCAGGGCCTCCAGCCGCCGGCGCGCCTCGCCCTCGGTCAGCCGCAGTGCCGCGGCCGGAACGCGGGCGACCGCTTCGAGCAGCGGCCGATAGAACAGCTTCTCGTGCAGGCGGCGGACCTCGCGCGCGTGCAGCGCCCACTCGGCGTTGAACACCGCGACGGCATCGCCCCGGCTGTCCGGGCGGAATCCGAGCGAGCGCGACAGCCGCAGCACCGCGCGCGGATCGTCGGGGACCAGGTGCGTCCGGCGCAGTCTCATCAGCTGCACCCGGTGCTCGGTGGCCCGCAGGAACTCGTAGGCATCGGCCAGGCTCACCGCGTCGTCGCGGCCGACGAAACCCCCGTCGCGCAGCGCCGCCAGGGCCGGCAGGGTCGCCCGGACCCGCAGCGACTCGTCGGCGCGGCCATGCACCAGTTGCAGCAGCTGGACCGCGAACTCCACGTCGCGCAGGCCACCGGGGCCGAGCTTGATCTCACGGTCGATGATGTCAGCCGGAACGTGGTCGACCACCCGGCGGCGCATGGCCTGGACATCGGGAACGAAGTCGGGCCGCTGGGATGCCGTCCACACCAGCGGCGAGAGCAGGTCGACGTAGCGCTGCCCGAGCGCGAGGTCACCCGCGATGGGACGGGCCTTCAGCAGCGCCTGGAACTCCCAGGTCGAGGCCCAGCGCCGGTAGTACGCCTCGTGGCTGGCCAGGGTCCGGACCAGCGCACCGGAGCGTCCCTCCGGCCGCAGTGCCGCGTCGACCTCCCAGGCCGCCTGGCCACAGATCCGGATCGTCTCGGCCGCCAGCCTGGTTGCCGTCTGCAGGGCCCCGTTCTCGTCCGGAGCTGCCCCGAGGCCATCACCGGCATCGAAGGCGAACACCACGTCGACGTCCGAGACATAGTTCAGCTCGCGGCCACCGGCCTTTCCCATCGCGATGACGGCCAGCCGGCAGGGGGCGGCGCCGGGGCGCAGACCGGCCCGGGCGACGGCCAGCCCCGCCCGCAGCACGAAGCCCGCGAGGTCGGCCAGCGCCTCGGTGACCTGCCGCAGGTTCAGCTCGCTGGCCAGGTCCTGCCCCGCGACCAGGAGCAGCTCCCGGCGGTACGCCGCCCGCAACGCGATCACAGCCTTGGGCCCGATCAGCTCGGCGGGTCGGCCCGCTGTTCCGGTCACCGGGTCTCCCGCGTCGGCACCGACGGCCGCCGCGATCCGGTGCGCGGCCGACTCGACGGTCGGCAGGTCTTCGACCGCGCCCCGCAGCACCAGCGCGTCGGCGGGATGGGTGAGCAGGTGCTCGGCCAGGGCAGCGGACGCTCCCAGGACGCCCAGCAGCCGGCCGCGGAACTCCGCCGAGCCGCGCAGCTCCGCCAGCACCTCGGGGCCGCGCTCGGTGCCGGCGAGGTCCGCCAGCAGGGCCAGCGCCTGGTCGGGGTCGGCGGCGCGTCCCAACGCGGACACCACCGCGGCCGCCGCGGCGTCGACCGCCTCGCCGGTGGCGGCGTCCAACAGTGCCAGCGGCGCACCCGTCAGCAGCTCGGCGGCCCGGTCAGCAGAGCTGAACCCGGCCCGGGTCAGCCGACTCCGCAGCCGGGTGCGCCCCGGTGATGCGACCGCGGAACCGTCCGACAGCACAGAACCGGCCGACTCGGTGCCGTCCGATTCAGTGCCGGTGCGGCTCACGAGCGGCCTGCAGCTCGGCGGCCAGCGCCGCGCGGATGGCAGCCGGGTCGGTGATCGGCCCGGCGGTGCTGGTGGGCGCTGTACGGGACCCGGCCATCGGCAGCGTCCGCGGCCCGGCGGCAGTCGCCGGATTCGCCGCGATCCCGACGAGGGTCTCCGCGACCGGCCGCCACACCTCCGCGATATCGGCGTGCGCAGCGGCGGACCGGGCCAGGATCCGGTCCACGTCGTAGTCGGCCAGGGCTTCGGCATCCTCACTCGCCCACGCGGCCACGATCTCGGGCGTCGTCTCGATGTGGAACTGGAAGCCCCACGCGAGCCGGCCGACCCGGAATGCCTGCACCTCGGTGCCCGGCGACGAGGCGAGCAGCACCGCGTTTCCCGGCAGCTGGCTGACCTCGTCGACATGCCACTGCAGCACGTCCGGGGTGATCGGCAGTTCCCGCAGCAGCGGGTCGGTCGCCGCCGCCTGGCGCTTGGCAACCAGTTGCGCCCCGTACTCGGGCAGTTCCGCGCGGTCCACCCGGCCCTCCGTTGCCACCGCCAGCAGCTGCGCGCCCAGGCACACTCCGAGCGTGGGCAGCTCGGCGCGGACGGCCTGGCTCAGCAGCGCCCGGACGTCGGGCAGCCACGGCGCGCGGTCGTCATCCTGGGCGCCCATCGCCCCGCCCATCACGATCAGGCCGGAGTAGCCGTCCAGGTCGGCGGGGATGGCCTCGCCGAGCGCGCCTGACCGGATGTCCAGCTCGGCGCCGGCCTCGCGTAGCCACCTGCCGAGTTCGGCGACGGGACCGCTGACGTCGTTCTCGAGAACCAGGAGAGGGGCGGTCAGACGATCGGTTGCCATGCCTAGCAGGCTACTGACGGACGAGCTATCGAGAGGAGCATCGAGCGGAGCGGGATCACAGTGCCGGCAGCCGGATCAGAGTGCGGGCAGGTAACGCCGCAGCTCGAACGGCGTGACCTCGGCGCGGTAGTCCACCCACTCGGCGCGCTTGTTGCGCAGGAAGAAGTCGAACACGTGCTCACCGAGCGTTTCGGCGACCAGCTCGGAGTTCTCCATCACCCGCAGCGCGTCGGCGAGGTTGTGCGGCAGCTCGTCGTAGCCCAGCGCCCGCCGCTCGATGTCCGACATCGACCAGACGTCGTCCTCGGCCCCGGGCGGCAGCTCGTAGCCCTCTTCGATCCCCTTCATGCCGGCGGCGAGCAGCACCGCGAACGCCAGGTACGGATTGCAGGCCGAGTCCAGCGAGCGCATCTCGACGCGGGTCGAATTGGCCTTGCCGGGCTTGTACATCGGCACCCGCACCAGGGCGGAGCGGTTCGCGTGACCCCAGCAGACGTAGGTCGGGGCTTCCACGATCTGGCCGGGTGCGGAGTAGCCGAACAGTCGCTTGTACGAGTTCACCCACTGGTTGGTCACGGCGGTGATCTCACGGGCGTGCATCAGCAGTCCGGCGATGAACGAGCGGGCCGTCGCGGACAGATACAGGTCGTCGGACGGGTCGTGAAAGGCGTTCCGGTCGCCCTCGAACAGCGACAGGTGGGTATGCATGCCGCTGCCCGGCTGGACCCGGAACGGCTTGGGCATGAAGGTGGCGTGCACGCCCCTGGTCCGGGCGACCTCTTTGATGATGTGCCGGAAGCTCATGATGTTGTCGGCGGTGGACAGCGCGTCGGCGTAGCGCAGGTCGATCTCCTGCTGGCCCGGGGCGACCTCGTGGTGGCTGAACTCCACCGAGATGCCGACCGCCTCGAGCGCGGTGATCGCGCTGCGCCGGAAGTCGTGCGCGGTATCGTGGCTCGTCATGTCGAAGTAACCGCCGTCGTCCATCGGCACCGGCTCGCTGCCGTCGGAGGGCCGGTTCTTCAGCAGGAAGAACTCGATCTCGGGGTGGGTGTAGAACGTCAGGCCGCGGTCGGCCGCCTTGGACAGCGTGCGGCGCAGCACGTACCGCGGATCGGCCCAGGACGGCGACCCGTCCGGCATGGTGATGTCGCAGAACATCCGCGCGGTGTCGCTGGGCTTGCCGTCATCACCGGGCAGGATCTGGAAGGTGGCCGGGTCGGGCCGGGCCAGCATGTCGGACTCGCTGGCGCGCGCGAACCCCTCGATCGCCGAGCCGTCGAAGCCGATGCCCTCCGCGAAGGCGCCCTCGAGTTCAGCGGGCGCGACGGCCACGGACTTGAGGTAGCCGAGCACGTCGGTGAACCAGAGCCGGACGAACCGGACCTGGCGCTCTTCGAGGGTGCGTAGGACGAATTCCTGCTGACGATCCACGAGCGCTCATCCTGCCTGTACGGGGTTTCGAGCGGGTAACGGGCCCTGCCGACCCGGTGCGGCAAGCCCAGGCGCCGGGTGCAGCAAGGTCCCCGGCTACGTCGCGCTGTCGCTGATCCAGGTGGCCCAGCTGACGTTCCAGTAGCCGGAGTTCCACTCGGCCAGCGTCCGGCCGGTGTTGCGGACGTCGACGATGTCGCCCGGCACGGAGAAGCCGTAGAACCAGTACGCGTTCGCCGGCGAGACGTTGAGGCAGCCGTGCGAGGTGTCGGTCTTGCCCTGCTGGCGCACCGACCAGTCCGCCCAGTGCACGTACTCGCCGTCGTAGCTGATCCGCACGCCGACCGGAACGGTGGTCCGGTAGGCATTGGCGCCCTTGCTGAGCCCGAATGACGCCGAGTTCATGTCGATGTTCTTCTCGCCGCCCACGACGACGTGCGGGCCCGAGTTCGTCCGCAGGTCGATCATCCCGGTGTCGCCCTTGATGCTGGTGTGGCGTCCCATCGAGGTGGGCATGGTCTTGACCAGCGTGCCGTTGCTGTAGACCCGGACGATCTTGTTCCTGTCGTCGGCGATGGAGATGTGCTTGTTCCCCACCTTGAACCAGGTGGTGGAGTCGGCCTGCCCGTACAGGGAGTTGCCGAAGTTCTTGCCATACGCCTTCGCGGTGATGGTGACCTTCGTGCCCGGCGTCAGGTAGGTCCTGGTGCGCCAGTACACGTCCCGGTCGCTCAGCCAGCTGAAGGCCCCGGTCTGATCGGGCGCGGTGGTGACCTGCAACGTCGCCTGGGCAGCCTTGCGGTCGGGGATCGCCTCGTCGAAGTGGACCCGGACGACCTGCCCGACGCCGAAGGTGACGCCGGGGTCGATCGCACCGCCGGCCGCGGTCTGGATGTAGGGCATCGTGAGGTTGTGGGGCTTGACGGTGGTGAACGAGCTCGCCTGGGTGGTCTCGTCCCCGTCGGCGTTCGTTGCGACCGCCTTGATCGTGTAGGACTTGTTGTAACCGAGTTCCTCGGCGGAGGCCCACGACAGCTTGTCGGCCGAGAGCGCGCCCTTGACAGCGGTGCCCGCGCCGTTGGTGACCGTGACGTCGGACAGGGATCCGCCCGCGACCGCCACCCTGATGGGCTCGAGCGGGTCGACGCCGGCGGTTCCGGTGGCCGGGTTGAACCTCACCACAGCCGGTGGCGTCGACGGCGTGCTGGGAACCGGAACCGGAGCCGAATTACCGGCCGAGGCCGCCGAACCCGCGGTGCCGGCTGCCGCGGCGCCCTTCTTCTGTGAGCACCCGCCCGTCAGCAGCACCAGGCTCAGCACGGCCACCAGCCCGCTCACCGCGCTCGTCGCACCTCTATGCCGGTTCCCCGCCAAGACCTGTCTCCTCACACACGCCGCTACCTCCACGCACTGATGACGTGGGAGCACCGGCCTATTGTTGCTTACTTTCTGTGCTACGTCCGCGTGGTTACGGTGACGAAAGAGTGTCGAAGACCGCTGACCCGCCCACACCTCGCCCAGGTCTCGGCTGCAAACTGGTGGCGTGACGATATTGCGCGTTGCCCTGGCCCAGGTCGACCTCACCGTGGGCGATCTGGCAGCCAACTCCGAGATGGTGCTCGCACGCACCGCCGAGGCTGCCGCCGCCGGAGCGCAACTCGTCGTCTTTCCCGAGATGACGCTCACCGGGTACCCGCCCGAGGACCTGGCGCTGCGGCCGTCGTTCCGGGCCGCCTCGATCGCCACCCTGCACGCCGTTGCCACATCGCTGGCGGAGCGGGGACTGGCCGACGTCGGCGTGGTGGTCGGTTACCTCGACGAGGACGCCGGGTCCCGCAACGCGGCGGCGTTCCTGCTCGGCGGCGCGGTGGTGGCGCGCTACTTCAAGCACCACCTGCCCAACTACGGCGTCTTCGACGAGGACCGCTACTTCAAGGCCGGCTCGGACCTGCCGGTGATCCGCTTCGGCGGTGTCGACATCGGGCTCACGATCTGCGAGGACGTCTGGCAGGACGGCGGCCCGTTCAGCGCCGCCGCCGCCGCCCGGGTGGGCCTGCTGCTCAACATCAACGGCTCTCCGTACGAGCGCGACAAGAACCACGTCCGGCTCTCGCTGGTGCAGCGCCGCGCGAAGGAAGCCGACGCCACGGTGGTGTACGTGAACCAGGTCGGGGGCCAGGACGAGCTGGTCTTCGACGGTGACTCCTTCGTCGTCAGCCCCAACGGGACCTTGCTGGCGAGGGCGCCGCAGTTCGTCGAGAAGCTCTTCTACGTCGAGCTCGATCTTCCCGAAGCAACCGGGACGAGCGCGGGCGGCGACAGCCCGATCACGATCCGGCGCTTCACCGCTCCGTTGCCGCCCAGGGCATTGACCGAGTCCAGCAGCACTCCCCCGCTCGGCAGCTCCGAAGCCCCGGCCCTGGCCATCGCGCCGGGACTCGCCGACGAGGCCGAGGTCTGGCAGGCCCTGGTTCTCGGCACCCGTGACTACGTCCGCAAGAACGGTTTCGCCTCCGTGGTCATCGCCATGAGCGGTGGCATCGACTCCGCGGTCGTCGCCGCGGTGGCCGCCGACGCGATCGGCGGCGAGAACGTGCACGGCGTGGCGATGCCGAGCGCGTACTCCTCCGAGCACTCGATCTCGGACGCGGTGGAGCTCGCCCGCCGGCTCGGGGGCCCGCTGCGGACCGTGAACATCGAGCCGATGGTGCGTGCGTTCGTCAGCGCCCTGGAACTGACCGGGCTGGCGGAAGAGAATGTGCAGGCCCGGGTGCGGGGAACGACATTGATGGGCCTGTCGAACCAGCACGGGCACCTGGTGCTGGCGACCGGCAACAAGAGCGAGATCTCGGTCGGCTACTCCACCATCTACGGCGACGCGGTCGGTGGCTTCGCGCCGCTCAAGGACGTGCCCAAGTCGCTGGTCTGGGAGCTCGCTCGCTGGCGTAATGCCGCGGCCGAGCGCAACGGCGAGCAGCCCCCGATCCCCGAGAACTCCATCGCCAAGCCGCCCTCGGCGGAACTCCGGCCGGGCCAGCTCGACTCGGACTCGCTGCCCGACTACGACGAGCTGGACCGGTTGCTGGCCCGCTACGTCGACGAGGACGCGGGCCTGGAGGAACTCGTCGCCGCCGGCTTCGACCGGGACCTGGCCACTCGGGTATCGCGGATGACGGACGCGGCGGAGTGGAAGCGCCGGCAGTATCCGCCGGGCCCGAAGATCAGCCTCAAGGCGTTCGGGCGTGACCGGCGGTTGCCGATCACCAACCGCTGGCGCGAGAGCCGCCCATAGAGGACGATGGGGGCGTCCACTACCGCCCGGGGACCGGCGTGCCGGCCTCGAGGAAACCAAAGGACCCACCATGAGCGAGACGCTCTACGGCGGCACTTCGACGCGCCGTGTCACCATCCGAGACCTGCAGGCCGCCAAGGCCGCGGGCGACCGCTGGCCGATGCTGACGGCCTATGACTACTCGACCGCCGGGGTCTTCGACAACGCCGGTGTCCCGGTGCTGCTCGTCGGCGACTCGGCCGCGAACGTCGTCTACGGCTACGACACCACCGTGCCGGTCACCGTCGACGAACTGCTGCCGCTGGTGCGCGGCGTGGTCCGGGGCGCAAAGCGGGCGCTGGTCATCGCAGACCTGCCGTTCGGCACGTACCAGGCGTCACCGCAGCAGGCGCTCGACACCGCCGCCAGGTTCCTGAAAGAGGGCGGCGCGCACGCCGTCAAGCTGGAGGGCGGCGCTCGACTCGCGCCCCAGGTCGAGCTGCTCACGTCCGCCGGCATTCCGGTGATGGCGCACCTGGGACTGACCCCGCAGTCGGTGAACACCCTGTCCGGTTACCGCGTGCAGGGGCGCGGCGACGACGCCGGCCACCGGCTGATCGAGGACGCGCTGGCGCTGCAAGAGGCCGGGGCGTTCGCCGTCGTGCTCGAGGTGGTTCCGGCGGACCTGGCGAAGAAGGTCACCCACGAGCTGCGGATTCCCACGGTCGGCATCGGCGCGGGCGTCGAGTGTGACGCGCAGGTGCTCGTGTGGCAGGACATGGCCGGACTGCGCGTCGAGGGCAAGCCCGCCAAGTTCGTCAAGCAGTACGCAGACCTGGCGGCTGTCCTCACCGGTGCGGCGCAGACGTTCGCGAGCGAGGTCCAGTCCGGCGTGTACCCGGGCGCCGAGCACAGCTACCACTGAATGGGTTCGCGAAGGGCGGCGCGATCAGGCGCCGCCCTCCCACTTGCTGTCCTCGGCGTCATAGCGCCGTTCCCGGTCGGCGATCGTCTGCAGCGCGTTCGCCGCCGCGGCCTCGGTGTCGAACGGGCCGATCTTCTGGTGGCTTCCGCAGCCCGGGAACACCTCGGCGACGTGGTGCTTCTCGCAGTACCAGTACGTACCTTCGAGGTCCTTGGTGCTCATCGGCACATCGTATCCACGAGAGGCAACGGACGAGTCAGCCTGTAAGCCGGGTCCTGTTCCGGGGCGAGCCCCGGTGGCGACCATCCATCTCGACCTGCCGTCGCCGGCAGGTTCCAGCGGTCTACCCGCAGGCTCGGGCGAGCAGCCCTCGAACGCCTGCGCAGACGTCCGGCGAACCGGACGTCATCCTGACCTTGCTCCGGGTGGGGTTTACCTAGCCGCTCCGGTCACCCGGAACGCTGGTGGTCTCTTACACCACCGTTTCACCCTTACCCGCGACCCGGGCGAACCCGGATCGCCTGGCGGTCTGCTTTCTGTGGCACTGTCCCGCGGGTCACCCCGGGTTGCCGTTAACAACCACCCTGCTCTGTGGAGCCCGGACTTTCCTCGGCAGCCTGTTGCCAGGTTGACGCGGTCGCCCGGCCGACTCGTCCGCCGCGCGCCAATCCTAGCGCTGTGGGGCAACGCCGGTTGCGCAACGTCGCTAGCCTGGCTCGGTGACCTGTCTACGCTGCGCGCGCCCGGGCGCGCGCTGAGCATGTCGGTCCAACTGGTTGTCGGCCTCGTGCTGATCGCGATCTGCCTTGCCGCCGCGGTCGTCCGTCCCTTCGGGCTCAGCGAGGCGGTCGTGGCCGTGCCGTGCGCGGCGCTGGCCCTGATCACCGGCGCCAGCCATCTGAGCACGGCCGAGCACAGCGTCCGCGAGCTGGGACCGACCGTGGCCTTCCTGGCGGCAATTCTCGCCTTCGGACGGCTGTGCGCCGCCGCGGGCGTGTTCGACTACCTCGGCAGCGTCACCGCCCACGCCAGCCACGGGGTTCCCAAGCGCCTGCTCGTGCTGGTCGTCGGGTTCGCGGCCGTCGTCACCGCGACGCTCACGTTGGACGCGACGGTCGTGCTGGTGACGCCGGTCGTGCTGGCCACCGCCCGGCGGTTGCACGTTCCGAACCGGCCGCACAGCTATGCCTGCGCGCACATCGCCAACTCGGGATCGCTGCTGCTGCCGGTGTCGAACCTGACCAACCTGCTGGCGTTCACGGCCAGCGGCCTGTCCTTCGGCCGGTTCGCCGCGGCCATGACCCTGCCCTGGCTGCTCGCCTGCGCGCTGGACTGGGCGGCGCTGCGGCTGGCCTTCCGGCGCGACCTCACCTCGACCGCGGCCGAGGTGCCGCCAGTGCTGGCGGCCCCCCGCTACGCCCTGGCTGTGCTGGCGCTGACGGTGGCCGGTTTCGTGCTGACCACCGCCGTCGGGCTCGCTCCCGCGTGGGCGGCGCTGGCGGGCTGCGTCGCCCTGGCGGTGCCGCAACTCCCCGCCCGTAAGGGGCGGGGAGTGCCCCGAACGCATCCGCCGCTGACCGTGCCCGAGATGGTGCTCGGGGCCAGTCCCGGCTTCTGTGCCTTCGTGCTGTGCCTCGGCGTGCTGGTCGCCGGGGTGCTGAGCAACGGTATCCAGGCCGGGCTGAGCCACCTGATCCCGTCCGGAACCGGGCTGGCTGCCCTGCTGGGACTGGCCCTGCTCGCGGCCGTACTGGCGAACCTGGTGAACAACCTGCCGACCACGTTGGCCCTGCTCCCCCTGGTCACCGGTTCGCCGCTGGCGGTGCTGGCCGTCCTGGTGGGGGTCAACCTCGGGCCGAACGCCACCTATCCCGGATCGCTGGCCACCCTGCTCTGGCGGCGCAGCCTGCCACCCCCGGATCGGCCGCGCGCGGTGGAGTTCCACCGGCTGGGGCTGATCTCGACCCCGGTGCTGGTGTGCACGGTGACCGTGGCGTTGTGGCTGGTCGCCGGACCGCTCAGGCTCCGGTGAGGTGCGCGCTGTCGTTGAACGAGGTGAGCGACACCGGCCCGTCGCGGTAGTAGTCGATCTGGCAGATCGAGGCGGGCGAGAGCAGCATCCGGTGCAGCGCGGACGGCGGCGCGTCCAGAGCCAGCCGGACCAGGATCTTGATCGGTGACACGTGCGACACCACGACCACCGTCTTGCCCGCGTGCTGGCCCAGGATCCGGTCCCGGGCCCGGCGCACCCGGCGCGTCACGTCCTCGAAGGACTCCCCCGCCGGCGGCGCGACGGCCGGGTCGGCCAGCCAGCTGTCGAGCTGGCTGGGCCACTTCTGCCGCACCTCGGCGAAGCTGCAACCGTCCCAGTTCCCGAAGTCGGTCTCGACCATGCCGTCCTCGATCGCGATGTCCAGCCCGAGCCGTTCGGCAATCTGGCCCGCGGTCTGCCGGGTGCGCAGCAGCGGCGAGGAGACGACGGCGTCGACCGGGCCGAGTTCAGCCACCCGTCGTGCCGCCCGCCGGGCCTGGTCCAGGCCCTGGTTGGTGAGCGGCAGGTCGGAGCGTCCGGCGAACTTCTTCGCGACCGAGTATTCGGTGACCCCGTGCCGTACCAGGACGAACCGCGTCGGCGTCGAGTCGGGCGTGACCCAGGCGCTGTTGTTGTTGGCCGGCTGGGCGTCCTCGTCGATGGCGTCTCGGCCGATCGGAACCGAACCGCCGTCAGTCCCCGGCTCCCCGAGAGCCGTCTGAACCGGACCGGTGGCCGGCTTCAGCGGGTGCCCCGCCGCGGCGTCCATCGCCTGGTTGGCCAGCCGGTCGGCGTGGCTGTTCTGCGCTCGCGGGATCCACTCGAAGGTGATCGAGGCGAATTCGGTCGCGAGCTGGCTGGCCTGCCGGAACAGCGGCCGCATCGCCGGGTGCTTGACCTGCCACCGACCCGACATCTGCTCCACCACGAGCTTGGAGTCCATCCGCACCCGGACCGCAGACGCCCCCAGGTCCCGCGCCGCGGTCAGACCGGCGATCAGGCCCCGGTACTCGGCCACGTTGTTGGTGTCGAGCCCGATCGACTCCTTGCGCTCGGCCAGCACCGCGCCGGTGTCGGCGTCCAGCACCACCGCGCCGTACCCGGCCGGGCCCGGATTGCCGCGGGAGCCGCCGTCGGCCTCGACGATCACCCGTTCCACGAACGTGCTCGCGTCAGCCGACGTCACAAGCCCGACTCGTGGCTGCGGACCAGGATCCGGCGGCAGTTCTCGCAGCGCAGCACCTGATCGGGCTTCGCCGCGCGCACCTCGGATAGCTCTGAACCCGCCAGCTCCAGCCGGCAGCCCTCACAGCGTCGCTGCCGGAGCATCGCCGCGCCGACCCCGCCGCTGCTCTCGCGGACCCGGTCGTACAGCGCCACCAGGTCCGAGGGCAGGGTCCCCACCAGCCGGTCCCGGTCGGCGTGCCGTTTCTTCTCCGCGTCGTCCAGCTCCTCGAAGACCTCGTCCCGGGCTGTCGCGGCGATCGCCCGCTCGCCCGCGACGGCCTCCAGCCGGCCCTTGAGGTCGGCGACCTCGGACTCGGCCGTTTCCCGGGTCTCCATCAGTTCGAGCAGCTCGTCTTCCAACGTGCCCTGCCGGCGGGCCAGCGAGGCGACCTCGTGCTCCAGGCTGCTGATCTCTTTGGCGGGGACGCCGGACGCGGCCATCCGCTGCTGATCCTTGCGCGCGCGGGATCGGACGGTGTCGACGTCCGCCTCCATCCTGCGCTGGTCCGCCGCCAGGTCGGCGAGCGTCGTCTCGGCGTCGACCAGCTGGCTGCGCACCCCGGCGGCGCGCTGATCGCAGTCGGCGATGACGGCCAACTCCGGAAGGTTGCGCCTTCGGTGAGCGAGCTGGGCCAGCGCGGTGTCCACGGCTTGCAGGTCGAGCAGCCGCAGTTGGACGAAGGGATCAGCTATCACGTGTGTAGTTGGCTTCCTGGTAGTGCGAATCTGCGGGGTAGTGCGAATCTGCGGGAAAGACAGTTCGTGCTCGTGCGGACAGTGTGACAGTCATCGGGCGTGCAGCGTCCATGGGTCGGTCACGGTTTCTGACACCAGCACCCGGACGGCGGTCTGGCCGGCCTCCCCGCCTGCGTCCCGACCGGAACCATCGGAGCCGCCGGTAGCGAAGCCCTCCCGGAGCTGCCGGGCGACCACGTCCAGCCACGGGAACTCGGTCGCCCAGTGCGCGGCGTCGACCAGGGCCAGCGGTCGCGCCGAGACGCCTGCCGGCTCGTTCACGGTCTCCAGCGTGCTGTGGTGCTTGAGGTCGGAGGTGAGGTAGGCGTCCGCGCCGGCGTCCCGGGCCAGCTCGGCGTACGAGGCCCCCGATCCACCGCACACCGCCACCGTGCGGATGACCTGGTCGGGCGCACCGGCCGCCCGTACTCCCCAGGCCGTCCGGGGCAGGACGGCCGCGACGTGATCGGTGAAGTCGCGCAGGCTGAGCGGTCCCGGCAGTTCACCGATCCGTCCGGTACCGGTCGGCCCCGGCAGGCTCGGGCGCTCGGTCAGCTCGAACGCCACCTCTTCGTACGGGTGCGCCTGGCGGACGGCCATCAGCGCGGCACCGCGCAGCCGGCGTGGCAGCACCACCGACAGCCTGACCTCGGCCTTGCGGGTGAGCACGCCGATCTCACCGTCCGCCGGCTTCGCGCCCGGCAGCGGCCGGTAGGTGGTCGTTCCCTCGACCGTGAAGGTGCCCTGGTCATAGCCGCCGACGGATCCGGCGCCTGCCCTCGTCAGCGCGTCGACGACCTGATCGACGTTCTCGCCGGGAATGAAGACGTTGAGGTGGTCCAGCGCCGGTGCGGGGTCAGGGTCCAGCGGCCGGATCTCACGCAGGCCGAGGACGTCGGCGAGCGCCGCCGATACCCCGTGCTCGGCGACGTCGGCGTTGGTGTGGGCGGCGAAGTGCGCGACTCCGGCTCGGATCATCCGGTGCGCCATCGCACCCTTGGGGTCGGTGGCGGGCACTCCGTGCACGCCGCTCAGGAACAACGGGTGGTGCGTGAGGAGCAGCTGCGCGCCGGCCCGGATCGCCTCGTCCACTGTGTCCGGAACGCAGTCGACGGCCACCAGCACGGTGTCGACCGCTGTGCCGGGGTCTCCACAGCTGAGCCCGACGGCGTCCCAGGACTCGGCCGTCGCGGTCGGGTACCAGTCGTCCAGGGCACGCAGCAGATCGGAGAGCAGTGGCATGGATCATCACGCTACTGCCTGCGGTTGACGTGAGCTCATGAGAGAACCCCCCTCCACGTCGGCTGAGAGCTGGGATGCGCAGTGTTGTATTTCGACGGAGTCTTCGGCCTGGTACTGCTCGCCCTCTGGCTCTTCTGCCTCTTCGACGTCATCACCACCGACGCCTCCAGATGTCGGCACCTGCCGAAGATGGTGTGGGTACTGATCGTGCTGCTGCTGTCCGACGTCGGCTCGATCCTGTGGCTGGTGGCCGGTCGCACCTGGGACAGCGCTACGACCGCGGGCCTGCCGTACAAGGGGAACACCGGCCTGCCGCGGCGGGGCAGCACCGGTCGCTACCCCGAGTACGAGCGCCCCGGCCGCCGCGTCGCCAGTAACCCCGACGACGACGAGGACTTCCTGCGGCAACTTCGCGAGCGGGCCGAGCAACAGCGGCACGAGTACCGGGCCCTGCGCGCCGAGGACGTGGCGCGCGACGAGCGTGAGCGGCGCCGCCGTAGCGGCGACGAGCCCGACTAGCTCAACTGGCTGCATCGCCCGCCGATTGGTCACCAGACAGGTGTCAGCGGAGCGGGGAGTTGATGTGAGCGGGAAGGCCGACAAGAGCGGCCCTGGTGGCACCTCGAGAACTCGGGCGCTCGCCACGGTGGCGGGCACTGTACTGGTGGTGACCGCTGAATTCGCGCTGCTCACCGCCGTCTATGACCGGGCCGAACCCATCCGGCGCGATCAGGTCGCGGTCGCGAGCCTCTCCGGAACTCTGGAATCGGCCACCGGACGGGAACTCACCGCCGCCGCTCGCCGGGCCGATGCCGTGCTGACAGGGCTTTCCAGCTCGGGTGTGCCGCGCGCGGACCTGAGCGCGGCTCGTCAACTGGCAGCCGACACCGCGGCCGATCCGGCCGGCGTCGAGCAGCTCCGGTCAGCCGTGCGCCGGTTGGCAGTGGACCTCGACCACCGGCAGCGAACCGTGACCGCCGAGGCACGGCTGAGCTACGCCGGGCTACTGGTGCTGGCATCGCTGGGCTGGATGGCGTGGTTCAGGCGGCTGGTCAGCCGGCACCGCGCGTTGCAACGGGAGGTCACCGCGCAGCAGGCGCGCAGCGACGGTGAGCAGCGGCTGGCCGCCCTCGTCCGCAACGCCACCGACGTGGTCGCTGTGTGCGAGGCCGACGCCACTATCTCGTTCGCCACCCCGCCGTCCCTGGTGCTGCTCGGAATCGCCGATGACCAGCTCGTCGGCACCCGGCTCACCGAACTGGTGCACCCGGGCGACCTCGACGTCTTCCTGCAGCGACTCGCCAGTCCCGGCCTCGGCGTCGGCGAGCACATCCTGCTGCGCATGGTCCACGCCGACGGCCGCATCCTGTCCATGGAAGGAACCCTGAGCAACCTGCTCGGCGATCCGGCGGTGCGCGGCTTGGTGCTCACGCTGCGCGACATCACCGCACGCCGGGAACTCGAGGAACGGCTCACCTTCCAGGCCTTCCAGGACGGTCTGACCGGTATGGCCAACCGCCAGCTGTTCACCGACCGCCTGCAGCACGCGCTGATCCGGCGCTCGGGACCGGCCTCCCCGCTGGTGGTGCTGTTCTGCGGTCTGGACGACTTCAAGAGCGTCAACGACGGAGCCGGCCACGGGGTCGGGGATCAGGTGCTGGCCGAGGTGGGCGCGCGGCTCAAGGGCGTGGTCCGCGCCGGCGACACCGCCGCGCGGCTCGGCGGGGACGAGTTCGCCATCCTGATGGACTCGGCGACCATCGAGTCCGCGCACGAGGTCGCGCAACGGGTGCAGGCCGCGCTGGCGCCACCGGTCGTGGTGGGCGACCGGTCGGTGACCGTCCGGGCGAGCATCGGGCTCGCACAGGCCGTGCCCGGTGAGATGGACGCCGAAGAGGCACTGCGCAATGCCGACGTGGCGATGTACCTGGCCAAGGACCGCGGCCAGTCCGGCATCGTGGTGTACGAGTCCCGGGTGCACACCGAGGCACTGGAGCGGCTGGCACTACGGGCTGACCTGCAGCGGGCGCTCACCCGGTCCGAACTGGTGCTGCACTACCAGCCGATCATCGACCTCCGGACCGTTGCGGTGAAGGGTTTCGAGGCACTGGTCCGCTGGCAGCATCCGACCCGGGGGTTGATGAGCCCGGCGCTGTTCATTCCGATGGCGGAAGAGACCGGGCTGATCCTGCCGCTGGGCGCCTGGGTGCTGCGGGCGGCGTGCGAGGCGGCGGCGGACATGCAGCGGCCGGGATGCGCGCCGACCATGTCGGTGAACGTGTCCGCCCAGCAGCTGTCCCAGCCCGGTTTCGTGGACAGCGTGCTCGCGGCCCTCACGGACACCGGCCTTCCCTCGGACCGGCTCACCCTCGAGATCACCGAGACTGTCATCCTGCGTGACCTCGACACGGTGGCACCCCGGCTGGCCGCCCTGCGGGAAGTGGGCGTCAAGGTGGCGATCGACGACTTCGGCACCGGGTACAGCTCGCTGGCCTACCTCAGCTCGCTGCCGGTGGACGTGCTCAAGGTCGACAAGTCCTTCATCGACAAGGTCACCACCGACAAGCAGGCGGCCTCGCTCGCCGAGGCGATCATCGCCCTCAGCCACAAGATGCACTTCACCACCGTCGCGGAGGGTGTCGAGCAGCCGGAACAGGCGGCGTGGTTGCGCAAGGCGCGCTGCACCTATGGACAGGGCTACCTCTGGTCGCGCCCGGTCGACCTTGCCGCCGCCCGAGCGATGCTCGGCTCTGAGGTGGGCTTCGGCACGCCGGCGAGGCTGCTGCCCCGAGCCGACCGGCGCGCATTTCGCGGCGCCCCCACCGACGAGGGAATGCGGAAGCTCGGCTGAAGGTCTTTCGAACAGGCGTTTGAATATTTGCTAGAGTCGAGGGATGTACGGCGCGCTGCAGGGGTCGCTGCTGGACCTCACCGAAGAGATCGCACTGGCGCCGCTCGGGGATTCCGTCCTGCGGACGCTGCTCACCGACGGGGCGTGGATCGACGTCCGCCCGGCGTGGCTCAGCGGGGCGGACGCGCTGTTCGACCGGCTCAGCAGTGAGGTGCCCTGGCGCGCCGAGCGGCGCCGGATGTACGAACGGACGGTGGACGTTCCCCGCTTGCTGAGCTTCTACGGCGAGGGCGAGCCGCTCCCGCATCCAGCACTGGACGAGGCGCACGATGCGCTGAACGCGCACTACGAGGACGAGCTCGGTGAGCCGTTCCGGACGGCGGGGCTCTGCCTGTACCGGGACGGCCGCGACAGCGTGGCCTGGCACGGCGACACCATCGGGCGCAGTCGCACCGAGGACACCATGGTCGCCATCCTGTCGGTGGGAGCGCCCCGTCCGCTGCTGCTGCGCCCGCGAGGCGGTGGCGGTACCGGTAGTGGCGGTGCCGGCCGGACGCTGCGGCACAACCTCGGCCACGGCGACCTGATCGTGATGGGCGGCAGTTGCCAGCGCACCTGGGAACACGCGATTCCCAAGACCACCAAGCCGGTGGGGCCACGCATCAGCATCCAGTTCCGACCCCGCGGCGTCCGCTGAAACCACGCTGCGATTTATCCGAAGTAGACCTGGATGGAACAGGCGAATTCCGCCCTCTATCTGCACTTCACCGACCAGACCGGTGACGCCTACAGCCTGCAGCTCTACAGCAGCCGTGGTGAGGTCCACACCGTCGCCTACAACAGCGATGCTCCCGCGATCGTCAAGGTCACCTGGAACTCCTGCCCGCAGTCGGAGTGGGTGAGCCGGCACAGCGCCGGTTCACCCACCCCGGCGGCCTTCCGCTCCACCTGGCGACGGGCTTCGGCGGCTGTTTGCTGTGGATGTGGCATCGTAGAGGCACCAGGGTTCGCGGGGGCCCGGTCGTGGAGGGTTGCGTGGCGGTCGAAGTCGAGGACGCCTACCTCGTCGCGCGCGCGCAAGAAGGCCACCTCGACGCCTTCGAACAGCTTCTCCACCGCCACAACCTCGCGGCCTACCGAGTGGCGTTGCGGATGCTCGGTGATGACGAGGACGCCCAAGAGGTCGCGCGGGAGGCGCTGGTCCTGGCGTGGCGGACCCTTTCCCAATTCACCGGCAACACCTCGTTCGTGATCTGGCTGTACACGATCGTCACCCGTGCAACGCTCGACCGGCTCGCTCGCGGACGTTCTGAGCGCACCGCCCAAAGCCACCCGATGCCGACGGCTGACGAGGTCGCCGGCGGCCCCAGCGACATTGCCTCCGCCATAACGGCACTACCGCCGGCCCAGCGGATCGTCCTCGTGCTCCATCACTTCGAAGGCCTGCCCTATACCGACGTCGCCACCATCACCGGCAGCACCGTCCCCGACACCCGGCGCCTGCTCTTTCGCGCCCGCCGAACTCTCGCCGCGACGCTCGGGCAGTGGGAGGTGGCAGCTCAGTGACGACTCCAGGATCAGGCGCGCCCGAACCGTCGCCCGGCAGCGGCCTGGACGCTGATGTCCAGCACCTCACCTGCGGCGCCGATGTGGACCAGTTGCTCGAACAGGTCGCCGACGGTCACGCCGACGAGCTCACCGACCACCAGTCCGGGTGCGAGTACTGCCAGGCCGCCCTGACGGAATTCACCGCGCTGTGGTCCCCGGTGGCTCTGGCCGCGGCAGCCCCGTTCGTCGTTCCGGTCGGGCTGGCGGGCACCCTCACCGCCGCGGTGATGGCCGACGTCGCGAAGCTGCCGACGACACCTGCCCCGTCGCCGTCCGCCGCACCAGCTACCGGCCGCCTTCCGCTTCAACGATGGCTGCCGCCGCTGATCGCAGTATTGGTCGTTGCCGCCATCATCGCCGTTATCGTGCTCGTGAGCCGCCACCATGGTTCGAAAACCAGTGGCACCGTCCCCGTCGGAATTGCCGCGAGCTCGTCCATCGCTGCGCCGACGACGACTGCCCCCGCTGCGCCGGCATCTCGACCCGCCGCGTCGGCTACGTCCACCGCCCCCGCACGCGCGATTCCGACAGCTGTGCCCGCCGGCAGCGGTGGCCAGGCCGCTGCCACGACGACCGGCACCCGGGACGAGCAAGTGGCGATGCTGCTGGCTGGTGTTGTGCTTATCGCCGCAGGCGGCGGTTATCTGATCCGCCGTCGCCGCTGATCGCACTGTGAGATCGGACATCGTCAGTGCAGGGTCGATCGGACACTCGTCAGTGCAGGCAGAACTCGTTGCCTTCGGGGTCACGCATCACATACGTCAGCGGGCCACGATCGCTGTGGGTGCCGATCAGCTGCGCACCGAGCGCGGTGAGCCGAGCGAGTTCGGCATCCTTGTCCGCCGGCTCCACACGGATGTCAAGGTGCACGCGGTTCTTTGCGACCTTGCTCTCGGGCACCTTTTGAAAGTAGAGCCTCGGCTCGACGCCGCTCGGATCACGGCAAGCGGCGACGTCACGGAACGCCGACCGGCTGGCAACGGTGATGCGCTCCTCGGGCGGCAGCCGGCCGGCGGCGACCAGGCCGTCGACGAACTCTGAGTGGTCTTCAACCTCGACGCCGAGCACAGCCGCCCAAAAAGCAGCTTGCGCATGCGGATCAGCAACGTCGAAGGTCACCTGGGTACGCATGACATCACCCTCCAGAATCTCGTCCTGGCGAATGTCTTACCACTGGCACCGACACCGGCCGCTGACTGGTTCGCTACCGCCGATTACGCCGGGCTCCGCGCATCACCTGAACAGCGGCTCACCGATCGAGGAATGATGAGTAGGTTGGTTGCTTCGGTGGGTCTCAGTTGGATTCACCGCCGGTGTCGAAGTACGCCAGCCGCGACCACCGCCAGAAGCCGATGGTACGGGGCGCGTAAGCAGCTCACGGACTCCGATCGCGACGTCGGCGGCGGCGCTGAAACCATCGCATGGCATCTGCGCGATCCAATCGCAACGACGGCTGCCGGCCGCTTGCCTGCTCACCGCCCGGACCGTGTTCGAAGCCGGCGACGTGGTCGCCGAACTCCACCAAGCCATCGCCCCTCACGGCCACCCGGAACGCATGCTCATCGACAAGGGCGCCGTGTCCGCCGGCTGCCTCCGCGGCCACGGCTGGGTCACGCTCGAACCAGCCGACTGCACCACATCGGCTCGGTCAACTACATCACCAGATCACTACTCGAAACCGGCGGCTTCAGACCCCGACTACACCCTCTTCTGCGATGAGCCGACAAACTCTTGCGGTGGCTGAGTCAATCTAAGGACGAAGGAGCATCCGGCGAGGCCAGGCCGTGCGCAGGCTACTTGCGTCGGCGGCGTAGCTGCGTGCGGAGGCCGAAGATGAGCGTCTCGAGGCTGAAAGACCAGGCCGACTCGGGATCGGCCAGGGCACTGACCAGGCGGACTTGCGGGAACTGGTCGGCCGGGAGTTCGTCCACCGAGGTTTCGGGGGCCTGTCCCGTGACGCTCAACGCCTGCTCAAGCCCCGTGCTGAGCGCGGTGAGCGCGGTCGCCTTTACCGCGTTGTAGGCGTCGTGTGGGTCGAAACCCGCGTGCCGGAAGGCGGCGAGGGCAACTTCGAAGGTCGCCGCGGCGCGCGCGCCTTGCACGGGGCGTCGCTGCAGCGCAGTAACCGCTCCCGGATGCGTGGCAGAAAGCTCTGCCATCCCGGCCACGAACCGGCGCACCCACGTTTCCCAACCGACCGCGACCAGAGGCAGCTTCGCCTCGTCGAGGAGCAGTTCGATGATTCCGTCGGTCACCGCCTCGCGGGTCGCCACATGGTTGTAAAGCGAGGTCACGTGCACCCCGAGTTCGGCCGCGATGCGTCGCAGCGTGACCGCCTCGAAGCCCTCCCGGTCGGCCAGCGTCACGGCGGTGCGGAGGATGCCGTCTCGCGTCAATGCCACCACGCAGACAGACTACGCGCTCTTGACAGGACAACCTACAGTGTCGGTACAGTACGATACCTACAGTGTAGGTAACCGAAAGGGATTAGATGATGTTCACCGAACGACAGATCGAGGACCGGCTCGCAGAGCTGATCGCGAAACACAATGTGCCGGGCGCTCAACTGGCCGTGCTCGACGGCGACACAGTCACCGAGGTAGCCGCGGGCGTCCTGAGCCTGCGCACCCGGTGGCCCACTACGACCGACGCGTTGTTCCTGCCCGGCTCGATCGGCAAGGTGTACACGGCGACGCTGGTCATGATGTTGGTCGAGGAAGGCACGCTCGACCTCGACGTGCCCATCCGGACCTACCTTCCGGATTTCGAGGTCCGCGATCGGCGCGCCAGCGAGGTCGTGACGCCGCGGCACCTGCTCAGCCACACCAGCGGCTTCGACGGAGATCACTTCACGAACACAGGCAGAGGCGACGACGCGCTCGCGCGTTATGTCCAAGGCTGCGCCGACCTGCCCCAGATCGCGGACCCCGGCGCCATCTGGAGCTACAGCAACAGCGGCTTCGCCATCCTCGGCCAGATCGTCGAGGCGGCGACCGGACAGACCTTTGAAGACGTCCTGCGCGAGCGACTCTTCGCTCCCCTGGCGCTCAAGAGCACCGTGTCCTACGCCGAGGATGCGATCGTGCACCCCACCGCGGTCGGGCACATACCCGATCCCGAGGACCCCGCGCACCTGATCGTCAGCCCGACCTGGGGGCTGTACCGGTCATTCGGGCCGATGGGCACCGCTGTCGTAGCGAGCGCCGGAGATGTTCTCGCCTTCGCCCGACTACATCTCGATGGCGGCCTGGCCTCCGATGGCACGCGGTTGCTGTCAGCCACGCTCGTGGAGGCGATGCGAGAGCCGCAGGTGAGCTTGGTGGACGACTCCGTGTTGGGCGAGGCCTGGGGACTGGGCTGGATTCTCGATCACTGGGGTGAGGTCGAGATCATCGGCCACGACGGCAACTCCATCGGGCAGAACGCTTTTATGCGCCTCGCCCCACAGCAGCGTTTCGGATTCTGCCTGCAGACCAACACCGAGAGCGCTATCACGCTCTACCGCGAACTTGCCGCGTGGCTGTTCGGCCAACGCCTGGGCGTCGGGCCCCGTCCCGACCCTCAGATCGTGCCCGATTCGGCCGTGGCCGACCCGGACCGGTACGCGGGCAGGTACGAGCGGGAAGGACTGCTCATCGAGGTCACCGCTGACGCGCACAACTGCCTGCTCGCGTCGGTCACTCCGACCCACGCGGTCGCCGCGGAACAGGGCTGGCCGCCGATGATCGACCTCCCGCTGCAGCCTGTCGCCCGAGCGGACTCGTTCCTGCTCAAGTTGCCCATCGCCGATGCGGACCTGCTCGCCGTGTTCTTCAACCCTGACGATGTCGGCGCGACCCCGACCCACCTGCACTACGGCGCGCGAGCGCACCGCCGTGTGTCGCCGGAGGCAGGAAGCCGGATCGGATGAGGTTGTCGACCGACGATTGACAGTGCACAGAGAGCTACAGTGACGCACCTGAGCACAAACGCGTCCCGGGATGTTCGCAACCACGCTGCCGTTGTCCTGCGACAGGGCAGTTGCCTCGGCGAACGGAATGGACACGGAATGGACGTCGTCAGCCAGGACGGTGACTTTGACGCGCTCGAAAGCGTGGGCGGTCCCACCGTCATCCGGGTTTGACCACGCCACGATGGGGTCGCGCTGCCGGCGAACAGTGGTCGACCTACTGGTGGGCGGTGTCGCGTTGGCCGCCCGAGGCGAACGATCCGTGAATGGTTTCCATGGCGAGGGACGCTCGTGGGTACCCGATGTAGCCGGCCAGGACCATCATCAGGGCGCTCAGCGCGGCCTCGTCCAGCCCGTGCTGCCGGCCCAACCGCAGATGAGTGCTCAAGCGGTCTCCGGACACGCCCTGCGCGGCCAGGGCGGTGATGACGGCGATGCTGCGTTCGCGTCCGGTGAGAGCGGGGTGCGACCATGCCGGTCCCCCGGCGGCCTGAAGCGCCTCCTCGGCGAACACCGCCCCGACACGCGCGGCGAAGGCCGCAGGCACCTCCTGCTCAGGCACGGCAAAGATCTTGGCGTAGGCCGAGATGCCACGCTCTCGTCTGCTCCGGGATTCCCGCGCGTCCGGGGTGTCGCTCATCGAGGTTTTCCTTCCTGGTCGTCACGCACAGAGGCCGCTAGGTCCGTCACGCCACATGCTCGGCGCACAAGCAGCCCACCCCCTGCTCGATCCATTCCTGCCCGGACCAGTCCGGGTGCCGCTCGATCATCAGTGCTCGGACCTCGTCGACGATCGTCTCCTCGCTCATCGA